>JABSSP010000007.1 GCA_013213985.1 Candidatus Babelota bacterium
TGGTATTGGGCAAGCACCTTCTGATGGTTTGCGCAAAGGAGTGGTTGTTGATGTTGCTCGTGCAATCAGTTCTATTAAAAGTGCGGTAAAAGAAGCAGAGGAAATGGCAGGTATTCCAATCAAAAATGCGGTAGTTGGTATTTCGGGAGCGCATGTTCACTCTATTAATTCACGTGGCGTTGTTCCATTGACACGTGGACGCGTAAGAAAACGAGATGTTTCTGATGTTATTGCTGCTGCGCGAGCAGTTCCTATAAAAGATGGCGAACAAATTTTACATGCATTGCCTCAATATTTTACTGTTGATGGTGATCAACAATTAGACGATCCTGTTGGCATGCACGGTGTGCGCCTTGAAACTGAAGCGCATATTGTTATTGGTGGTGTGACATCGGTTCAAAATCTTATTGAGTGTTGTCAGGCTGCCGGGTTGTACATTGACGACATTGTTCTTGAACAAATTGCATCATCACATACAGTGCTCAGTAGTGATGAACGCAAATTAGGAGCAGCCATTTTAGATATTGGTGGTGGGACGTCTGACCTTGCGTTATATCGCAACGGAAGTATTATGCACACTGCTGTGTTGCCGGTTGCAGGCAGTCATTTTACCAATGACCTAGCAATTGGTTTGCGTATTGCACTGCAAGAGGCAGAACGAATTAAAAAAGATCACGGTGTGGCCCTTTCTTCATTACTTGCAAAAGATGAGCATATTGAAGTTAAGACGGTAAACGGGCACCAGAAAAAAATAGTATTATCATCCGAGCTTGTTCATATTTTACAACCGCGAGCAGAAGAACTCTTAGAATGGGTTAATCAAGAAATACTTAGCAAGGAGTCACACATATCAATAGCTTCCGGGTTGATTATCACAGGTGGTGGTTCATTGTTGCGTGGGCTTGATACATTAGCTGAAAAAATCTGTAATATGCCCGCTCGAGTTGGAAAAATAAGATTAGATGAAAAGGTGAACACATTAAGTAGCCCAATATATGCAACGGGGTATGGCTTGCTTATGTATACAATTCATCATGCAAAAAAAAGAATGGAAAAGAGATTTTCTGATCCATTGGCCAAACGTGTTGTATCGCGTATGAAGTCATGGATTTCCGGTTTATATAATAGATAAGGGGGGGAGTAATGATAGAGCTAGAACAAGAAAAACAAAAAAGTGTTGTACCGGTTGCAACAATAAAAGTCATGGGTGTTGGCGGTGCTGGTAGTAATACCGTTGCCAATATTATAGAATCTGGATGCGAAAATATTGAATGCATTGTTATAAATACTGATGCACAAGCACTTGAACTATCCAAGGCTCCTCATAAAGTACAAATCGGAACTAAATTAACTCGTGGTTTAGGAACGGGTGCTAATCCTGATTTAGGACGACAAGCGGCAGAAGAAGATTTGGATAAAATAATGGAAGCTGTGCAAGATTCAGACATCGTCTTTTTAGCTGCAGGTATGGGTGGTGGCACCGGCTCTGGTGCAATGCCAATTATTGCTAAAGCATTAAAAGAACGTGGAATACTTTCAGTTGCCGTGGTAACAAAACCATTTCTTTTTGAAGGTAAACGTCGTGCAGCAGTTGCAGAAAAAGCACTTGCCGAACTAAAAAAAGAAGTTGATACCTTAATTATTGTTCCTAATCAAAAACTGTTAGAAGAAGCTGGTCCAGGTATTTCAATGATTGATGCATTTAGCATGATTAACAATATTTTAGGTCAATCAGTGCGTGGAATTTCTGATATTATTTCGCGTCCTGGTCATATTAACGTTGACTTCGCGGATGTTAAAACAATTATGAAACTTCGTGGTGTTGCGGTAATGGGTTCTGCTCGTGCAAGTGGTGAAAAACGGGCAACTGAAGCAACGCTTAATGCAATTTCTTCTCCGCTGTTAGAAAATATGAGCATTGAAGGTGCGTACGGTGTGCTTTTAAATATCATGGGCGGTAAAAACTTAGGTTTACATGAAATTAATGAAGCAGCATCAGTTATTTATGAACAAGCGCATGAAGACGCACATATTATTTTAGGTTCGGTCGTTGACGAGTCTATGGGTGAAGAAGAAGTGCTCGTGACAGTTCTTGCAACTGGCTTTGAGCACGACAAAAAAAATGATTGTGACGAGGATGGTGGCAGCAGCGACATTAAGGTAACTGGTAGCGTTCGTGATAATTCTCATGCACGTTCTGGTTTACTCGCACAAGGGGCCGAAGAAGCTGTGCCACAAGAATCCTCTGAAGAAAAACCTAAAAAAGGTGAACAATGCCCAGAAAATTCTGAAGAAAATAAACCAAAGTGTGATATACAAATGCAAGCAGACAAAAAAAAAGAGTGCGAAGACGCACCGCGCAAAGAAGAAAACATTTCTATTGATATGAATAACCTTGATATTCCAACGTTTTTAAGACGTAAAGAATAGTATAATTAAGTTTATTTTTCAGGAGCAGTACTTATACAAGTGCTGCTCCTTTTTTATTTTTACAAAAATTGTTATTTTCATGCCGTTCGATGAGAACCCACTTCGATAAACTCAACACAGGCTTCGAAAAGCTTAGGGGTAAACGCTGCACTCAGTTTCTCACTCCGTTCGTCCTGAGCTTGTCGAAGGATACGAACAAGTATATTATCTCTATTAATTTTTTTCTTATTGACTTAGTTGGATGAGTGTTTTCTATAATAATAAAGAACATTAATTTTAGTCTTTCGTATCCTTCGACATGCTCAGGACGAATAAAGGATATATATTTTAAAGAAATGAGTTAGAGAGTGTTATATACAAAAAAATATTTATTTTTGTTATCCAGCTTTTTTGTTTGTACAAATTTCTATAATGCACATGCAAAACAATTTATACATCAACCTCAATCATGGAATAGTGTGCAATTAATTGGGCCTATTGCGTCATCAGAAAAGTGGAGTTATTTCTTTAAAGAAGAAGCTCGATTTGATTTACATGATGAACACGTATTTGACGAAAGTATAACTGACTGGGCAATTTGTTATGATGCTCTGGCTTATCTAAGATGCTGCTTAGGGACTTCGATAGTAGTTTCAACCAAAGAAAATCCTGATGAAGTCACTAAAGAGCAACGTTTTTGGCCAGAAATAACATGGCGTGCAAAGCAAACTGATCGATATAAAATAATCTCTCGTACTCGTCTTGAAATACGGAATAATTTTGCACGTTCTGGCGTAGCGTTGCGATTTCGACAAAAAGTTATCGTACATTTTTTAAACGACAGTCGTCGAATTCATCCTTTTTGGTATGATGAACTTTTTATCAACTTAAAAAAACCTGCTTGGATTACGCGCAATACAGTAGATCAAAATCGTTTTTTTATTGGAGTAAAAGTTAAACACAATGCTATTCTTTCATGGGAGCTCGGATATTTAAATCAAATTAAATTCGGAGATTCGGCCAATCTTATGAATCACGTAGGGATTTTTGCTATCAATATCACAATCCCATAAATATTTTTGATGGTTCTAAGTTTTTTATAATACATTCGTAAAAGTGAGATTGAAAATTACACTAGCTTGCAAGTTAACTTTGTGATTTTAAACATTTTAAAATAAACTTTTATTTGATGTTATTTTTATTTTCTTCTACAATAATAAACTATATTTCCCTTTACTATTTTAATAATCTCATTTTTTAGTGTATTTATTTCTTGTAAGAGAATTTTTTCTGTCTGTTGTTCTCATGTTGGTTAGATGTTTTATTTTTTTTCAATCGATGAAGTGTGGTTTTCTTTTCTAGTAATTTTGTAATATTTTTTGTGCGCAGTTCCATGAGTTTTTCTATTTCAATTGGTGCTTGAGCAGTTTGATTATTATCTTTGCAATTGGCCGTTTTGGTAGTGATTTATAATAACAACGAAGGCGAAGAAAAACATATAATATAAACGCATTCTTTAATCCTTTAATAAAAAGATATAATATTCTTTAAACTTTTTAGATATTACCGTTTATGTATGACTAATAATAGTAGTTTCTTTTTATAATTAATGATATAGTAGACAACGTAAATAAAATATATAAATTAATTTCAAATAAGTTGTATTTTTATATGTCTCTTCAACTACGGCAAACACCTTCGGCTATCATTTTTTTTCTCTTTAGCTTTTCTCAGCCAAGTTTTTCTCTTTATTGTGAGGTGAGGCAACGATCTGAATTTCGTGAGCCTGTTCAAAGAAAGTGCGTGCCTGAGTGGCTTGTACAAGAACAAATGGATGCGCTACAAACGGTAAGTCAGACTTTTTTAGACAAACCATTTACAACAAGTGTAAGGGTTGAACCTATGCCGATTGAAAAGGAAAAAGATGCGTTAGGGGATACACAGCCTCATAATTATTATGTGAGAATTCGATTATCTTCAGCTCTTTTAATACAATCTAGAAGACAGCGGATCCATACACTTCATCATGAAGCTGGTCATGTGCTTTTTTATAAACCCACCGAAAATGAGAGATGGGCATTGAAGGCATATTACGACACAGAAAAATTAGCAAAAAAAGAAATCAAGAAAAAGCCAGAAAACCCCTCCGTTAGGAGAAAAATTGTTCGTGCTATTACTTCAAATGATAGTGCTATACGGCGAGCACGAGAGACTATAAAAAATTCTGATGAGCGACTCTTGCTACTTACTAGAGGAAACAAAAAGTACCTTATGAGTATTTTAGGTACAGGATATGATTACGGCAGATGTCTTAGGGTGCATGATGAGTTTATAGCGGAATTAATCGCCTTATTTTTAGAAGCAAAAGAACATGGCGGAAGTTTTGAACTTCGTAGGCGTAGGTCTGAAGATACGGTATACCCCAACGAATGCGAGCAGTATATTTACGCCTCTGAATTTTATGAAGATTGGCAAGAAGGTCTTGAACCTTCTGTGCACGAATATTCTAGGCGTTATTTACAAGCAAAATTTGATGGAACTTTTTCACAAGAAATGAAGGAAGCGACTAAGGGTTGGAATTTTTCTTCAGACACAAAACGTAGAATGCTTCTTGCTCTTAGGCGAGAAAAGAAAAATCGGGAAAAGAAGGACTTTGATTGGGTTGTTTGGAAGTTATTTAATAAAGCTCAAGAGCTTACTCAATGGGCTAGCGCCAGTGATGTTGTTGATAGCTAGATCTTCTTTTGATGTGCGTTCTAACCACTCAGTGGTAATTTTATCTGTTAACTTGCGTAACTCTTTTTTGTATTGATCCATTTGTTTTTCAGACACTGTAGTATAGGTAAAATATTTAATCCCATTCATTGGGTTAAGCGTAATGTCTTTGGACAAAATAATGCGCGCTTGTAATTCGTCCATGCATGTTTTATTTGGATCAATATGATCCCAGGGACCTGTATCATAATTCACTGGAGGAATAGACAAGAGTTTTTCAGGATTATTACGGTACATTTCTAATATTGGTGAAATTTTAGTGTGGCGATTTTTACTTGCTGAATAATACGTTTTATCAAGTTGTTGGTGGTATGGCTCAAGCCAGTAGTGCGATAAATACACGCAGGAATCAACCAAATCTTTTGGTATAAAAATCTGTATGAGTGAGCCTTCTTTTGTTTGAGTCATGTAGTTAAGTCCTATCAAATCATCAATAAATTTTTCATTCAAGTCTAGTTTGGTAAACATATCTTGAACGATGCCGTAAAGGTTTGGTTTACTCATAGCAAAGTTATTATAAAAATATTCAAATGTGCAACATCCCCAGTCGAACAAGTTACCAAAGAGTGACAAGTTAACGCAGAGAACTTCGATTTCATCATGAGATGTATAATTTTCTATAAATGTATCAATATCGACAGATTGCGGTGCATTAAACCATGGACGTAAAAAGGTGAAATCTTTTTTATGATGATGAATACCGAGCAGATTAAAAAGCTCTTTCGTAAAGTCGTGTATAATGCGCAAATTACCTGATTGACCATGATAAAATACATAATGTGTGTCATACAATTCTTTTTCACGATCTAAGCATTGATCAATTATCAGTTTATATTCTTTGAGTTCGTTTTTCCATTTGTTTTCTACATCCTTTTGATGAACAGAAAGGTAGGCTTCAGTTTGAGTTTGTGAAAATAAAATATTTGTAGCGCACAATAATGCAAACATTACCGTAGAGTACAATTTAAGCCATTCCATACGTTACTCCTTGTGTGTTGTTGTGAAGCGCAATGTAATGAGTAAGGCGTGCAAGTTTTGTATTGTCAGCGTTTATCATTTCATTTTTTTCTAATGATTCTGTAACAATAGTATTGGCAAGTTCGCTAAGCTGTTCCTGATAATCTGATGTGCTATTTTGTTCACCATCAACATAACGAATGAGTTTAATATCACTTTCAGGATTAAGGACTATGTCTTGTCCAAGCAAAATACGTGCTTGTAAAGTTCCAAGATCTTCAATGGATTTTGGATCTTTTTTACATTTTTCTAAAATGGTTGATATTTTTGTGTGCCGTTCTTTCTTTTTGTCAAAGCATGATACCACAATATTATTTCGATAAGGAGTTCCGTATGCATGCGAAAGGTACACACATTGGTCGATTATTTTTTTGGGTATTAAAATTTGGAACAGGCTTGCTTTGTACTCATCTTCACCTTTCATTATACCTAACACATCATAAACATAATTTTTGTTGAGATTAAAGCGAGTAAATATTTTTTCTATTGCTGATTTAACTGCTGGGGCGCCGATGCTTAGGTTACTTTTAAAATAATCATAAGTGCATTCACCATAATTGTAATGGTTGCCAAATAATGAAATGTTGACACTCAATAGTTTGTTTCGTAAGTCAGATCTATGATCATACCAACCGTGGTGAGATCCTTTTTCTTCATTATCAATAAAAGTATTCACATCAGTTGTTTTTTCATTTGCATACCACGGGCGGATAAATTCAAAATCCGAAAGGGGTTTTATGTTGAGCAGTGTGTAAAGCTCTTTTAAAAAATCTTGTAAAATACGCAACGAACCAACTTGTGCATGATAAAAAACATAGTGCGAATCATTATATTTTTTTTCTTGCTCAATGCATTTTTTTGCTATAGCGCTGTTTTTCCAATCATTTTTGATCTCGGTTTTATAGCGATCAAGACAGGCTTCCGTTTGTGTTTTTTGAGCGGAAATGTTCCGCGTTGAACATAGCGCTAAAGCAACTAAGAAAAAATATTTTTTAACTACTTTCATTATAAAAATCCCCAACATTTAGCAAAAACATAGCCAACAACAATAGATGCGACATACTTTTTAAAGCTATATTTTATCTTATCAATTCTTTCTTTTTTTTTTGTGCGGCTGCAGCTTCTGCCAATTCTCGTGCCAATTCTCGTGCTAATTCTTTTTGTGCTTTTTCAAACAGTTTTTTTAGATATTTCTTGATGGAATGATTGTGCGGGTACAGGTGTGTTTTTTCAGTGCCGTTTTCAAAATATTCTTTGAGCTCTTGCAATACACGGATATGATTGACCAATGCCCGATGGCTTGGTTTTATCTGCTCAGCACCCAAAGCTTTATGATTGGGCATTGTGCATCCCAATACAAGACCTAAAGCCGTTATTTTTACTATTTTTTTGATTACGTTGTGAAAACCTACCATTTTAAAACCCCATTTAAAAATTTCACATAGAACTTAGAGTGAATAATTATAATATTTTAATATTCTTTTATAATTATAATCTATTTGGTAAGCAAGTCAAGAGTGGGGGTGTTTATCCGATTGACAGGTATAAATGGCCTTCTTAATGGAGATTTACAGAGAAAGAGTGAGAAACTACAGGGTATATGGAGCTTTGACCATACACCCTATTTATTTACTTCTATTGTTATACCTTAGCCGCAGAGGGCTTATTTTTTGATTCTGCTGGAAGAAGCACCCGGTCGATTGCTTCGTTTGCAGTCTTTACCAAAATGATCTCAACGCTTGTGATAAGGTCTTGGCAATCCACTAGATCGTTTTTGTTTTTGTATGGCAAAATAACATGAGGCACTTTGCTCCGTTGGGCGGCAAGAATTTTTTCTCTTACTCCACCAATGGGCATGACTTCTCCGCACAAGTTTAACTCGCCAGTCATTGCGTATTTAGAATTGATCGGTCGTTGTGTTAATACTGAAAGAATTGATAGTAACATGGTAATTCCGGCAGAAGGGCCATCTTTGGGAACCCCTCCAGCAGGTACGTGAATATGTAGATCATGATTGGTGAACATTTTTTTATCGATGCCAAATTCTTTAGCATGGACGCGCGCATAACTGAGGGCAGCTTGGGCGGATTCTTTCATTACGTTACCCAAGTGGCCGGTTAGTATCAGCTTGCCTTTGCCGGACATAAGAACCGCTTCAATTTTAATGATTTCGCCACCGTATGGTGTCCAGGCAAGTCCGTTAGTGATGCCAATTAGATCTTGAGTGAGTGCATCTTCGCTCATAAACTTACGTGGTCCAAGGTACTTTTCAATGTTGTCGCTATCGAATTTAATTATTGTGTCATTTTCTACAATTGATCGCGCAGCTTTTGAGCACAGTCTGCGTATGGTCCGTTCAAATTGTCTAACACCAGCTTCTTTGGTATAGCTGGTAATAATGTCTTTTAACACGGCATCTGAGATGTCTACTTTATAATCACTTAATCCCGAATCATTAATTGCGCGCTCAAGAAGATGTTTTTTAGCGATCGTGATTTTTTCTTCTAGGATATAGCCACTCAATTCGATAATTTCGAGTCGATCTCGTAGTGGTTCTGAAATGGTGTCTAAATTATTTGCTGTTGCAACGAACATTACTTTGGATAAATCAAAAGGAATTCCAAGGTAGTTGTCATGGAATGTTTTATTCTGCTGTGGGTCTAAAACTTCAAGCATGGCAGCGGAAGGATCTCCACGGAAATCTGCGCCTATTTTATCAAGTTCATCAATTACAATAAGCGGGTTGCATGAGCCGGCCTTTTTTAAGGCCTGAATAAATCTCCCTGGCATTGCACCAACATAGGTGCGGCGATGCCCTCTAATTTCAGCTTCGTCTTTTACTCCGCCAAGCGATATTCGCGCATATTTTCGTCCCAAACTTTTGGCAATAGATTTACCGAGCGATGTTTTACCCGTTCCTGGAGGGCCAACAAAACACAAAATTGGTGCGTAACCATCTTGTTTGAGTTTGCGTATCGATATAAAATCAAGGATGCGCTCCTTTATTTTTTTCAATCCATGATGCTCAGCATCAAGTATTTTTCTTGCATAATCAATATCAAGCCTGTCTTCAGTTTCAATATTCCAGGGTAACGAAAATATCCAGTCAAGGTAATTGTGTGTTACCGTTGCTTCCATTGATTCTGGTGCAGTACGTGATAACCGTTGTATGTGACGTTTTATTTCAGTCTTAACGCTTTCAGGTGCATCAAGCTGTGCAAGTTTATTATACAGGTCATCAATTTCTTGATCGTCTTCTTCGCCAAGCTCTTTTTTAATGACACGTATTTGTTCACGTAAATAAAACTCTTTTTGTGCCTTGTTCATTGATTCACGCGCATCACTTTTGATTCTTTCTTGTAGCTGTGAAACTTCGACTTCTCTCATAAGATCGCCGTGCAGTTTTGCCAAAATTTCTGCCTGGCTTGTTTTTTCTAGCAATTCTTGAGCTTGTTCAACTGAGAGCACAAGGTGTGAAAGAATAAAATCAATGATTTTTTCCGGGTCATTCATTTTAGAAAGTATGAGGTGAAAGTCTGGGCTAAATGCGCCTCCGCTGCCAGAAAGGTTTTCAGCTATTATTTTAATATCAGATATGACACTCGCGAGTGCCACAACGTCTTTTTCTTCAACGTTTTTAAATGGCTCAACTATTGCTTGCAGGTTGTTGTCGCTTGCAATAACTTCAATTGCTCGAGCTTTACATATTCCTTGAACGAGGATTTTGATTCCTCCTTCAGGTATTTTAATTACACGCATTATGCTTGCAATTGTGCCGACATCATGAAGATCTTTGGTCCCGATGGTATTAAGATTATTTACTTGTTGTTTAGCAGCAAGTAACAATACCAATTTAGATCTTTCTACAGATTGCTGAACGCCTTTAATAATTTTTGCATCCAGTACTAGTAGTGGAACGATCATATGAGGAAATACCACCACGTCTACCGTAGGAATCACCGGGAGTATTTCTGGAAAATTGTCTTTTTGGTCTCTATCTTCGATTGTTTTCATCGAACTCCCCCTTATTCAAGCAGTTGCTATTATCAGTTTTTTGCTTATCTAAAGCCTATCCCTAAGATTTAG
>JABSSP010000070.1 GCA_013213985.1 Candidatus Babelota bacterium
ATTTAAATCAATGCGATCAGCCTGTAATTGCACCACTGACCGTCTTAATACTTTTTGTTCATTCCACAAATAATAGACGAGACCCGCCAATGATGCAGTTATGCCCATAAAAAGAAGGAGCATAAACAAATAAGACCTATTACTTTTTACCATGATTTCCCTTATTTAATTTTTTGAAGTAGCATGTGACTTTTAACAAAGAGTCACATATAATAAATAGAAATTACCTTCGAATCACTTTGAGCCAGTTTATCTCAATTAAGCACAAAAAACTAGCAGCGGAGTAGATTATCATATTCAAAACATCCGGATAATCGGCCCTACTTGCAAAAAAAGGGTAAAAGATTATTATGAATAAACGTAAAGTATACAGTAACTGTGTAAGTTTCTGATCAGCATATTTGCTACAAGGAGTTTTAGGCATGAGTTCGCCCACAGGGGATGTGAGATTAGAGAAAATAGTCTCACTTTGTAAACGACGCGGTTTTGTATATCAATCTGGAGATATTTACGGAGGCCTCAACGGTGTGTACGACTTTGGTCACATCGGTTTTTTATTGCGCCAAAATATACATTCGTTATGGATGAAAAATATTACAACAAAGTTTGGTGATGTCATTTTTCTCGACGGTGCATTATTAGGATCACCGAGTATGTGGGAAGCATCAGGACACGTTGAGAATTTTCATGATTCTATGGTCGATTGTTTGAATTGTAAAAAAAGATATCGCACTGACGAAATTGACATAGAAAAAGTATGCCCCCATTGCGGAATAAAAAAATGGACCAAATCTCGCCAATTTAACATGATGTTCAAAACACAAATTGGCGCTGCTGCAGACCACTCTTCAATTGCCTATTTACGACCAGAAACGGCTCAAACAATTTTTATCAATTTCAAAAATGTTCTTTCAACCAGTCGCATCAAAATACCGTTTGGTATTGCACAAATTGGAAAAGCATTCAGAAATGAAATTACGCCAAAACAATTTTTATTCCGAATGCGTGAATTTCAACAAATGGAACTCGAATGGTTTTGCAAACCAGAAAACGTAGAACACTTTTTTGATCTTATTACAAAAGAGCGTGTAGCTTTTTACAAACACATCGGTATTTCACAAGACAAAATTCGCATACATCCATGTAGCAAAGAAGAACTTTCGCATTATTCTTCTGCTTGTAATGATGTTGAATATCATTTTCCGTTCGGTTGGAAAGAATTGGAAGGAATAGCCAATCGCGGAAATTTTGATCTTTCACAACACTCTAAACATTCGGGTAAAGAACTCTCAGTTTATGATGATCAACACCAACAGAACATCCCACACGTTGTTGAATGTTCTGTTGGTGTTGATCGACTCTTTTTAACTCTTTTGTTTGATGCGTATTGTGAAGATGAAATAGGTGGTGAAAAGCGAATCGTACTTAAGTTTGATCCCAAAGTTGCTCCCGTTAAAGCTGCCTTTTTTCCCCTTACAAAAAAACAAGCTGAACCAACAAAAGCAATCTTCAATAAAATAAAACAAAAA
>JABSSP010000071.1 GCA_013213985.1 Candidatus Babelota bacterium
ATCAATAAGTTAACTAGTATACAATCTACTATGCATAATTATCTGTCTAATGATACTACCACTCCTAAAAAGAAAGAAAAGATTGTAATATATAGGGATAAATCTAAGATGCCGATTGTTACGTTGTTAAGAGAAGCGAATAGTGTGTTTGATAATAGTGCTGTTGATTTGACATTTGAATCAGTTCCCCAAGATCTTTTTGTTTGGGAAGAGGCATTGCGTTCCATTGTAGAAACTGGTGTTAAGCACGTTTCAGTGCAATTTATGATCAAACAAGTTAAGAGGGGCTTTAATACGAGATTAAAGCATTTTTATTCTTGGTTCACTGAACTTTTTAATAAAAATGGATTGCAACAATACGAGACATTTCACTTTGCAAAAAAAAAACAATCAGTCACGTTATATGAAAGCATATTGGCGCCGGTCTCTATGCAAAGGATTTGGTGCAGGTGCCGTTTCATTTGATGGGCAGATGCGTTATCACAATGAGTCCGATGTTGAAGAATATATTGCGTGTATAGAAAACAATGACAGCGCAATTTTTTTTGCAGAAAGTCTTTTACCGTACAACGTTTTTGTGGAAAAAATAATGTTTGGAGTTCGACAATTGGATGGTTTTGAAATTGAAGATCTATTACAACATCTTTCGTTTGAAAAAAGAACGCGTTTTTTAAAGCAATTAGATCAACTTGCATTAGATGGTTTTATAACCTTGCAAAATGGTAGGGCACTCATAAATGGGTCGTTATTATTTTTGGAACAAGAAATCATACAAAAAATATTAGTTTAAGATAGTGTTTTATTTATTACAATAACAGGGCAAGGTGGGGAAAATATATGGCTAAGCATGTGGGTGTAAAATTGCCTGATGATCTAGCGAAAATATTAACAAAAGGCAAAACGGTTGGTGTATTAGCAACCTTTTCAGAAAAGGGGTTACCACATACCACTCCGATTCAATGTATTTATCCCAAGGGGCTTGAAAGCCTTTTAATATCAATACATAAAGATCATACTGGATACCACAACATGGTGTGGCAAAAAAAAATTATGATGTGTTTCCTTGATGGAGACAATGTTGCTTATAGTGTTTTAGGGCGCGCTGGCGTGGTGCGTGCACCATCTATGGTACATCCATTGATGAACGTCGTACGAATTGATATTATTGACATCAAAAGTGATCGCTCGGTTCTTACTAAGGTGGTAAGTGGCGTGAGGTGTGAATACACCTCAAGTGACGCTGAAGAGCTTTCAAATGGTTTGATGGATGAACTTAAGGAATTAGCCAAGACGCTATAGTCTATTAGTTCGTTCTAATACAAGGAACTTTGGTTATGCGTTATCTATTTAAATTTCTTTCTGTTTTTATTATTAGTATTGGTTTTTTTTGTGCGCCGACATATGTACGGGCGAGTGAGGAATTTGATATCGACAAACTTTTGGAAGATCTTAAATTAGATCTTCCAAAAGAAGAAATTAAAAAAGATGACAAGATTGAGGAGCCAACAACTAAAGTCGAAAAAGAAGAAACAAAAAAAAACATTTTTGACGAC
>JABSSP010000072.1 GCA_013213985.1 Candidatus Babelota bacterium
AGTATTAAAGTTGATGCATGCAAACGTCCATGGAATGAGCACTTTTGTTCTAAAAAACGGTCATATGGAGGATTTCCATCGGGGCACATGGCAGAAGCTACGTATATGGCTGTGTTATTTGGCAAGCGTTTTGGGTATAAATTTGGGATACCGCTTGCTGGAGCGGCATTGTTTTTAGGCGTGTCATTTCTAAACTGCAATCGCCACTATTTTTCACAACTTGTTGCTGGAGCGGCATTGGGCACAATGTATGCACTTGCTGCAGATAAACTCATTGATCATAAACTTTCTGAAGATGTTGGAGTTAGTTTATGTACAACTCCTTCGGGTGGAGCAGGGGTTAAACTTTCTTGTACGTTTTAATCACCAATACCAATCACGCCGCATCCGATACGTGCACCTGAATTTCCTGTTGGTTGTGATAGTAAATCGTCTTCATCAGCGTGGACAATAATGCTTCGACCAATAATACCGTAGGGCCCGTTTATTTTTATTCTTGTATCGATGTAATCAAGAACAGCATTTCCGTTTTGGTCAGCACTAACATTGCCCATATCGCCAACATGCCGTTGTTCACTGTTTTTTCCGCCGTGTGGTTGGTTGGTTGGATTAAAATGTCCTTTGGTGCACATGCCGTCGTCGCAGCTACAGTCTCCAAGTTCGTGTATATGGAACCCATGTTTGCCCGGAGAGAGATTTTTTAGTTCTGCATGGATGTGAGTGCCATTGTGTTCTTTTGTGAACGTTACGGTGCCTGTAACGTTGTTATTTTTGGTTGGATGAATTACGGCGATTGCTTTTGAATAATTGAGGGTCTTTTGTTGGTGGTACAGGCGGGTTCCCGCTACTCCCGCAAAGATACCGATGAATAAAGATAAAAAGTGTTTCATGTTGTTTCCTATTGCTTACTATTTTTGATGATCGTAATGTACTAATCTCTTTTATCGGTTTATACTACATAGTAGGGATAATGTCTATAAATAGGGGAAAACAAGGTCATAATCAATGAGTTATTGGCAAGAAAAAATTAAGATTGGAAACCTTGAGTTTCCGCGTTTTATCGGTGGTCCGCTTGACGGTATTACCGATTCTCCATTTCGTAAGCTCGTACGTAAATTTTCTGAGAAAGAATTACTATACACTGAAATGCGGCATGTTGCTTGTGTAGCAAATGATAGAACAGGATCAAAATCATTAAAACTTGATGTTTCTGAACGGCCGCTTAATTATCAAATTGCAGCGAACAGCATTACATTTATTGATCAAGCGTGCGATAAAATTTTGGAAAAAGGTGTTGACTGTATTGATTTAAATATTGGGTGCCCATCAAAACAAGTTACTGGGTCAGGATCAGGTTCCGCGCTCATGGCTGATCTTCCTCGCTTAATAGAGATTGTTACACACTTGAGAAAACGTCTTATAATTCCGCTTACGGTTAAAATACGTTCAGGTTTTAAAGAATGCAATGCACTTGAAGTTGCTAAAGCACTACAAGATTGTGGTGTTGACGCACTTGCAATTCATCCACGATTACGAACGCAGCGTTTTGAAGGTCGTCCGGATTATGCATTAGTTGAGCAAGTAAAAAAAGCACTTACAATTCCCGTTATTGTTTCTGGTGGCATAGTCAATTTTAACATTGCCAAAATGGTGTATGAGCAAACCGGCGTTGATGGTTTTTTAATTGGACGTGGTATTTGGGCTCGACCATGGAAACTACAGGAACTTAAAGAACATGCACTAGGCAATGAATACAAGACTGAAATATCATTTATTTTTAAATGTGCACTTGAGCATCTTGATAACGTGATTTCTTACTATGGAGTGCATGGATTATTTGTATTCAGAA
>JABSSP010000073.1 GCA_013213985.1 Candidatus Babelota bacterium
AATTCCTTTAATCACCGTTAAAAATGATATTAACTTACGCCAACATGGCGTGCATAACCTAGGTTCTGAAAAACCACGCGATATACTAGAAGCATTTAATCAACAAGCATGGAGTTACGCTAAAATGGGGCCAGGTCAACTTGACATTGGTATCGGTGATATTGCTTTTAGATTTGGCAAGACATATACATCAAAAAGTGGCCATGAAGTGTTCTACTATAGTGGATTTTCTGTTCCCGCTGGAAAACAACAAAATGCCAAATTTTTGTTCGATCCGTTTCTGGGATCCAACGGACATTTTGGAATAATTGCCGGAGTTGGTTTTCAAGTTGCACTCAATCGTATTACTTCGTGCCACAGCATTTGTTGGTTTCTTGATATGGAAGCAATCTTTTTAATGAGAAACAGCCAAACACGCACTCTTGATCTTATTGGCAAGCCATGGAGTCGCTATCTTCTACTGAATAAAAAAAATGGATCACCGAATCAAAATATACCGGCAGTCAACATATTATCCCAATTTGTTCGCGTGCGTCCCCACGATCTTATAGATTTTGTGACGGGGCTACGTATCGTCAGCAGACGTTTTGAAATTGAAATGGGATATGGCATTTGGGGACGGAGTGATGAACGTATTAGCCTCAACCCCGACTGCGATTTTCCTCCCATTTATGGAATTGCTGGCATAAGTCCAAACATTCATCCGGTTAGTGGATGTCCAACTGGAATCAACTTAGGTGACCCGTGTTCAGGAGGAATTACCGATATTACGGTGATCCCAGGTAATAATGGGCAAGTCGTTGCCTGCAATACAATTTGCAAAGCTTCTACCGCAAGTAAAAGTACCATTGATCGCTTAGCAAACACTGACACCGATGAAGATGGTAATCCAATTTTTGTACCACTATGTGAAAGCGACTTAGATCTCAAGTCGGCTGCAGCTAAAAAAAGTGTTAACCACCGATTTCATGTTTCTTTTGGGTATGCCCGCAGAGGATTCTGTGTTGATGGATTTATTGGTGCTGGTGCTTATTACGAATTCCCAAGCGTCAGTGGTGGTTTGAAAACCGGTGGTATTTGGGCTAAATGTGGCGCATCATTTTGATGCCGATGCGCCAAAGTTTCTTGATACGTAACAATTTCTAGTCAGTCCGTTTACCGTATTTGCATGTACAGTTGTGTTGGCAATTGCAATCTTTAGGACAATTACATGTTTTGCTGCCAGATTTGCAACTACAATTTCCTTTGCATTCACACTCTTTTGGACACTGACACTTTGCGTTTGGATCAGTATTTGTTTTACACGGACAAGCCATAGTTCTTCCCTTTTTTTAAAAACTGTTTTTATTACACTACCCACCTAATGTAATATTTTATGAGGGAGTAATACAAGCACTAATTATTCTCTCCATTTTCCTTATTTTTCTGACTCATATAACGACCAATAGCGGTTTTTGGTTCTTCTTTCTCTGTTGAAGTGGCTTCTGCCACTACCTTATCGTTATTTTTCCTTTTTTGACGTGCTCGCTTATCACGTTCACGTCTTTCTTTTTTAAGTTCTCGCTTTTTGTTACCCATAGGTCCTTCTCCTATTGAGGGGTTTGATACTATCACTGTATGAGCTCTCACACAGGCTTATTTTAATTCTATATAAATTATATTCAAATTGTCAATACTTGTTTTAAGAAAGTAATAAAAAATCCTTGTTTGTGGTTTTTTAGATATTTTCGGAAAATATCTTTGTGTAATAAATTGACTCGGGAAGAATCTCTGTGATAGCTTGCAAATGATAGTATCAAACCCCTCAATAGGAGAAGGAAAGTGATGAAAAATATGTTTCCCGCACGATCGAGTTTCGATCAGATAGGTAAAAAATGGCTTATGGGCCTAGGGATCGCCCTAATCGTCCTGAGCTTCATTACCCTTGGAGCACCTTATCTCACCTCAATAGCTATTACATTCATAGTTGGCGCAGTACTAATAGGAAGTGGTGTAGCTTATGGCTTCCACGCATTTCAAAATAATAAATGGTCTGGTTTTTTCTTCAGTATCATTGCGGCACTTATTAATATTGCTGCTGGTTTGCTTATTTTAACTTATCCAAAGCTTGGCCTAGTAACGCTTACACTTATTTTTGCGCTTTTACTTGCAATACAAGGTGTCATAAAAATACTTGCTTCACTAAAACTCAGCTGGGCTGACGGCGCGTTTTGGCTCTTACTCAGTGGTGTTGTCAGTATTGTTTTAGGAGTCCTTATTTGGCAAGGTTGGCCAACAACTGCAGCCTGGGTTCTTGGATTGTTCTTAAGTATTGATCTCCTGTTCGCAGGATGGGCAATGATATTCTTGTCATCTACGGCCAACAGAAAGAGAAAAGCCGGTAAATAAAATTTATGAGGCTTTACTTATTTCAGGTAAAGCCTCATTCTATTAACTATTATTAGACGATCGACATTTTAAAAATAATGCCAAAATTCCATCAGTAATCGTTAATCCTGCACAAGCTCCCACGAGAAATATTTTTTTACTTTCTCTATTTCTTGTAACAGAAAAACACAACTCGGTGCATT
The DNA here is from genome assembly GCA_013213985.1 of Candidatus Babelota bacterium. GTDB lineage: Bacteria > Babelota > Babeliae > Babelales > Vermiphilaceae > JABSSP01. The sequence continues at coordinate 2,571 of JABSSP010000073.1, forward strand.
CATGTGATGCACGTGTGTATCCTTGTTGTACGCTTTCAGGTATATATTTTTTCAACTGAGTAGAACTTGAACTCGAATTAGATACAGACTCTGGCTCAGACGGTTCATCCTGCTGCACAGAACTTTCGCTTGCTTTCTCTCTATTATCCTGAATATTCGTCGCATCAACTAAGTGAGCTAAATGTAATGGAGCCTCGTCCCCCGGCGAACTACTTGAGGTAGTTTCTAGCTCAGTATCCGACTCTGACGGTGATGGGAAAATATGTATTGAGGAATCGGTGCCTGTAACCCTTCCTTCTCTAAGCTAACAAACTCGTCAGAACGGCTCCTAGAATGACGGCTAGGAGAATGAAAAGCACTTACTGAGCTCCTTTGCCCAACTTCTTGGAAACAACCGTATGAGTTACTGTTGCTTGGTGGCTGCGAGTACTGAGAATGTCCAGAGAATACGCCACCTGAATTATGATGAGCCTTTTTAACTTTGGGCACAATTCTCAAATTATGGAGAAGTTGTGCATGTGCTACCATCATTAATGATTGCTGTTTTTTAGAGGCAGTATTTTGCTTAGATAGACAAGCAAGCTTTTCATTAAGCCGATCGTTTAAGTCAATGTTTGATTGTTGAAGACTTACAATACCTTGTTTTAACGCTTCAATATAAGATGTACTTTTCGTTAGAGCATCCAGTAAGTTGCCATTCTCTTGCCTATAACATTCACTCACTTGCCTATAACATTTACTCTCTTGTCTATAAGATTTACTCTCTTGCCTAAAATATTCACTAGCCAAAAAAGCAAGATGAATATCAGATACAATGCTTTTTGATCTTATAAAAAGATCCTCTACTACTTTATCGTTAATTTCCTCACACGAAACGGGACCAATCCTAACTTTTTGCGCACCGGCACTAAGCCCAAAATACTCACTACCATTCTCCAGGACTTTTTTAAGAGCTTCTTTTGAACAGTACCCAGACAACAAAAAGGGTATTACATCACTTTTTTTCGAAGCTGCATCTACCTGATTAGAAATTAACATCACTAAAAATAATACCGAAATTTTTTTTTTCATTATCTACCCCACTAAAAAATTGCTTCTACTAACAAATACCACACTATCAGAAACACTTCGTTTATGTACTGTTGATTAAATCATAGTCACTAAAGGTATAAAACAAAAATAAAAAAAAAGCAACAAATACGATAATTAGAAATAATCCCCAGCCGTTAAACTGGGGACCAATAATGAGATAGTACTTTTTCAGCTACTTGCCGGTACTTTGTTTTGGGCTTGCTTTATCTTTCTTAGTTGGCTTAGTTTGACATACTTGGTTGTGTAGAAGGGGTGCTGGTGCTGACAACAGAGGGAGACCTAGTTAAAGCGGGTGGGCAACAGGCACACACACCAACAACACTCTCACTCTTGCTATTTTTTCAGCAGCATATGCGGTCCCCTGCCACTAAAAGAGAAATGGTAACTACGAAGATACTCTTTTTCATAGATCGATCCTTTATTAAAAATATTAAACATCTCCCAATCATTGGAAATATAAAAGATAGAAATTAAAAAAGCCAATACTCTTCTATCTAGACAAGAGTAAGGAAGCCTCTGCATAAAATGAGAAGCTTCCTTTTTTATTCTTTGGAAAAAAGAAATTATATTATATCAAAGCACACGAATTATTTTGTGTTGCATCTCCCTTTTGATATGCTAGGGTTCCCACAACTCCTGCAGTCACTCCAAGTGCAACCCCTGCTGTAGTCAATATCGCTGTTTGTGTTTTCAATGCCTTTTTTAATCTTGCACGCTCAACCTAAACTTGACGTAGCTTTTCTTGACGTCGCAAACGATCAACCAAAGCTACGTCAAGTTTAGAAAGCCTAACTTTATCTCGTATACTATCGATAAATTGATTGCAGTTATTATCATTATAGTCTGAACGCTCATCCATGAGTATACGCTTTTTAATCCTGACCATTGGATCATCAAATTCAACTTCTTGTAACCCTGATCCAGAACCGTTGTTACTTGAAGGATATTGAAAAGTCCCAGAGCCTAATAGAGTGTAATAAACTCTCCCTTTATTTTTCTGTGTAAAGCTCCACCCTGCCATTACATTTGTAGATTTTGTTCGTGAAACGTAGGAACCACTAGACCTAACATCAAAACTAGCAATCTTGCAGATGCCAACATGATTCACGAAATAAAAACTCAAACCGACACCCCTAGTTGCCAAACTACCTAAAATCTTCAGACTAACCAAAAATCATCAGGTCCTATCTTGATTGTAGTTTTCGATCTAATAAGATCGATAGGAACACCGGGATAAAAAGGATCAGAGCCACTGACAGCAGAAGGAACAGAAGCATATGAGGCATCCGTAGCAGCGGAAAAAGCGGCAGCAGAAGCATTCAAGCTACCAGCAAATGACAATGATATTAAAAATAAAAGTTGTTTTTCACAACTGCTCCACAAAAATAAAACAAACGGAAAAAAAGAGCCCCTTGTAATAAGAGGCTCTTTTAAATTACTATAGTTGCAGAAAAAAGCTAGACTTTTTTTAGAACATGCCTGGCATACCGCCACCCATACCGCCCATTCCTGGTGCAGGGGCACTATCTTTTTTTTCTTTTGGAAGTTCAGTAATTACTGCTTCAGTAGTCAACAATAAACCAGCAATAGAAGCTGCATGTTGAACTGCAGAACGTGTTACTTTAGCAGGATCGATAATACCTTGTTCGATCATGTCAACGTACACGCCTTTTTTAGCGTCAAAACCAAAATTTACTTTGTCTTTCGTTTCTTTTACTTTATTTACAACAACTGATGCTTCGTAACCAGCGTTAGTGACAATAATACGCATCGGCTCTTCTAATGCACGAAGTACAATTTGTGCACCAAGTTTTTCATCGCCTTGTAAATCAAGTTTTTCAACCCATTCTTGTGATCGTAACAATGCAACACCACCACCAGCAACAACACCTTCTTCAACTGCTGCACGCGTAGCGCTTAACGCATCTTCAACACGATCTTTCTTTTCTTTCATTTCAGATTCAGTTGCAGCACCAACTTTAATGATTGCTACACCGCCTGCAAGCTTAGCAAGCCGTTCTTGCATTTTTTCTATGTCGTAATCAGAAGAACTGTTTTCAATTTGTGATTTAATTTGAAAAACACGACCTTCAATAGCTTCTTTGCTGCCTTGACCTTCAATAATTGTGCAATCATCTTTAGTCAATATAACACGTTTAGCTTGGCCAAGATCGTCAAGAGTTAAATTTTCAAGCTTCATGCCAACATCTTCTGAAACAAACTTACCGCCAGTTAAAATAGCAATGTCTTCAAGGATTGCTTTTCTGCGATCACCAAAACCTGGCGCTTTAACTGCAGCTACATTGATAGTTCCACGAATTTTATTTACCACTAATGTTGCAAGCGCCTCGCCTTCAACGTCTTCAGCAATAATAAAGAGTGGACGACCTACTTTTGCAGCCTGTTCTAAAATAGGAAG
>JABSSP010000074.1 GCA_013213985.1 Candidatus Babelota bacterium
CCTCAAGCGAATCAAGAGAATCTCTCTTTTCACTGCTGCACAAATTTAAAGATATAGCAGACAAAAAAAGTAGAAAAAAAAGCTTTTTCATGAGACCAACTCCTTTAAAAAAATGAACACTACCTACACACTAAAGCCATTGTAGATAAACTCACAATTAAAAAGCAATAAGTTTAATTTAACATGATCCAATATGGATTCAACCAGCGGCAAGTTGTTCTTATTCGGCCTGCTAAGTTTCCAGCACTCGGTTGCGTATCCTGTAAAAGCTGCCTTACAGTAAAAAAGGGCAATGTTTTTTTAACATTACCCTTTTTTTTTACTTTTTAAAACAGTATTAACGAACCAAGTTGTCAACTGTTTTTTTCATTTGATTAAGCTGAATAGCCTGACCAATATATGTTGTAACCTTTTTACCATTTTTGAAAAACGCTATAGTTGGAACAGTAGAAAAACCATACGTACTTTTAAAGTAATTCTTGTTTGATTGGTTCACTGAAACTTCCATGAATACTACATTTTTTTTGTAGCTTCTCAATTGATTAAACAACGCTTTTCTTGGCGGGCAGAATTTGCAACCAGGCATCGTAAAAAATACTGCTAGAGTTTTGTTTGATTTAATAGCTTGTGCTACCGGATCAGAAGCTTTGGTTATTCCCATCAACCCTGATACTGACAGCTATAACACTGTTAACAATGATAGTTTTTTTGAAATAGTCATATGACCTCCAATTTTGGACATATTTTAAGATAAAATAACCTCTTATTTACTTTTATATTCTATCACATCAGTGTAGAAAGCGAAAAAGGTTCGGCAAAGCGCGCTCTAAATCGATCTATCCACCTTGCCAAACCTGTAAAAATATCTGATTTTTAAGCTTTTTTAACTAATCGCCCCACTCTAAAGAACCAGCAGTTTGATACTCTGTAACCCGCGTTTCAAAGAAATTCTTCTCTTTGCTCAAATCTGTAGCTTGAGACATCCATGGGAACGGGTTTGGCTTGCCATATACTTTTGGTAAATTAATGCGCTCTAGGCGACGATCGGCAATATATTCAACATAATCACTAAATTGTTTTGCATTAATGGCGAGCATTCCTTGCGGGCATGCATCATGCGCATATTGCTGTTCTAAAATAACTGCTTCTTTGATTAAGCCAACAACTTTTTGTTTAAAATCTTCAGTCCAAATTTCTGGATTTTCTTCGATAATGGTATTGATTAAATCACAACCAAATGCCAAATGAATACTTTCGTCACGCATAATATATTCAAATTGCTCACCAATACCAATCATTTTACCTTGACGTTTTAATGCTAACATCATTGCAAAACCAGCATAGAAAAAGATACCTTCCATAATCACATAGTAACCAATCAGATCGTGAATGAATTGCTGAATATTTTCGGTGGTATCAGTTTTAAAATATGGATCCATCAATGACTTGGTTAAATTAACCACAAAATTATCTTTTTCTTTTATTGATGGAATTGTTTCATACATGTTATAAATTTCATCCGGATCTAGGCCTAATGAATCACAACAATAAATGAATGTGTCTGTATGTACCGCTTCTTCGTACGCCTGACGTAAAATGTATTGGCGACATTCAGGATTGGTAACATGTTGATAGACACTCAAAATTAAATTATTTGCTGTTAATGATTCAGCAGTTGAAAAGAACCCAAGGTTCCATAAAATAAGACGTCGTTCATTTGCACTCAACACGTCATTTGATTTCCAGTGTTCAACATCTTGTTGCATAGAAACTTCTTCAGGGGTCCAGTTGTTTGCAACACCATCCTTATAATGTTGGCGCGCCCACATATAACGCATGGGTAATATTTTATTTGGATCAACTGTTGAGTTGTTAATTATTCCTTGCTTTGTCATAATAAAAATCTTTCGTATATTATGTGTTATATAAACTATCCAATGAACCTACTGACATACATCACAATCAGGGTCTTGTGAAAGACTGCATGCCCGCACGGTTACTTGTTGATCTTGTGAATCTGCATCTTCAAGCTTGCTTGCAGCTCGTTCACTTTCTGTAGATTGATATACACGTTTTTGTGTATAACCAAACTTTTTAGCATCCAATGTTGATTTTTCAATTTGCGTTGCACCCAATGTTCTTAAGTAGTACATCGTTTTTAGTCCAGCTTGCCATGCAGCAATATAAATTTTGTGCAATTTTTTACCCGAAACACCTTTCATGAATACATTGTGCGATTGACTTTGATCAATCCATTGACCACGCTGCGCAGTTACGTTAACAAGCCATTCAGGATCAATTTCAAACGCCTCCTTGTACTTATCTTTCAGATGCTGTGGAATACGTTCAATAGACTGGATACTTCCATCATAATATTTAATTTCATCAAGCATTTGCTTATTCCACAGACCAGCTTTTTTTAAATCATTTACAAGGTAATGATTTATCACCGTAAATTCACCACTCATGTTTGCTTTAACATACAGGTTTTTGTAAATCGGTTCGATGCATGGGAAACAACCGGCAATGGTGGAAATAGTTGCCGTCGGAGCAATAGCCATAGTATTTGAATTGCGCATGCCATGTTTTTTAACATGCTCACGAACTGGCGTCCAATCAAGTATACCGCCTCGTTTTACATTAATCGGCATACCACGTTCTTTTTCAAGCAAGTCTATGGTATCTTGTGGAAAAATATTTCTGTCCCACTTTGATCCTTTGTAACTTTCGTACGTGCCCTTTTCTTGCGCTAGTTTAGATGAAGACAAAATCGCATTATAAGAAATCTTTTCCTGAACTTCACTTGTAAACGCAAGTGCTTGTGGAGAATCAAATGCAAGATTCATTTTATACAATGCATCTTGTAAACCCATAGTACCTAAGCCAACTGGGCGGTGACGCATGTTTGCTGTTTTAGCCTCTTTGGTTGGATAGAAATTAATATCGATCACATTATCAAGCATTCGTAGCGCAGTAAATATAGTATCTCCTAAACGCTCATCATCTAATACGCCATCCACAATGTGCTGTGCCAAATTAACAGAACCAAGATTACATACCGCAGTTTCTTCTAACGAAGTATTGAGTGTAATTTCAGTGCACAAGTTTGAATTATGAATTACACCAACATGATCCTGTGGTGAACGCACATTACATGAATCTTTGAACGTAATCCACGGATGCCCCGTTTCAAAAAGACGACTCAACATTTTACGCCATAGCTTTGTCGCTTCCACTTCTTTAAATTTTGTAAGTTTACCTTCTTGAGCAAGTACCTCA
>JABSSP010000075.1 GCA_013213985.1 Candidatus Babelota bacterium
AATCTGCAGCAGTATATCGGCTCCTAATCCTTTTTCTTTAAGTATCCGATCTAGATCAATCATGCCTTTTTTAATAATATCAGCAGCTGTTCCCTGAGCTACGGTATTGATGGCCACCCTTCGGGCTTCTTGATACAGGGGTTTATTGCGCTCACGAATACCAGGAACATAGCGCCTACGCCCCCAAACTGTTTGAACATAGCCATGTTCTTTAGCAAAATCGACCACCGTTTCCATCCATTGTAAAACTCCAGGATATTGCTCAAAATATTTGTCAATATAATTTTTGGCCTCTTTAAATGAAATATGTAAATCCTTAGAAAGACCATACGGAGTCAAGCCATATAAAATACTAAAGTTAATACGCTTTCCTACTTGGCGTTGCTCACTCGTTACTTGATCCAGCGGAACATCAAATAATCGAGACGCAGTTTCAGCATGAATATCATGGCCAGCCAAAAACGCCTTCATTAAATTTTCATCACCAGACAAATGCGCCAAAATACGTAATTCAATTTGTGAGTAATCCGCAGATAAAAAAACATGTCCCTCTTGAGGCTTAAATGCTGCACGAACTTCAATACCGTATCCTGAAGCGCCACTTACTGGAATATTTTGCAAGTTAGGGTCGGAACTTGCTAATCTTCCTGTTACCACAACCGTTTGGCTGTATGTTGTATGAACTCTGCCTGTTTTTGGATTAATATAAGTCGGCAATGCATCCAAATACGTATTTTTTAATTTTGCCAATTCTCTATATTTCAAAATAAGTGCAGGGACTGGATGCAACCGAGAAAGTATTTCTAATACCTCTTGATCGGTTGAATAAGATGTCTTTTTAGCGCTCTTTTTTTGTGTCGGCAACCCAAGATGATCAAACAGAAGTTTACCAACTTGCATCGGAGAATTAAGATTGATGCCTTCAAATTCAGTGTCAACTAATCTATTAATTTCCTCTTTCAAAATAGTAAGTGCTCGAGCAACTTTTTGACTCAAATCCTTTAATAGTGATGCATCCACATAAATGCCTGTCATTTCCATACGCGTCAAGATATCAATCATCGGATGTTCTAATGTTTGATATAAATCTGCAAGACCTTCTTTTTCTAATTGTGGCTGTAAAATTTTATAAAGACGTAGTGTTTGTAATGCATCAGCTGCAGCATAGCGAGTTGCTAAATCAAGCGGCACATAAGAAAAATTTAGCAATTTATTATCTTTAACAACCTCTTTGTAATTCAACATTTGGTCGCCAAGGTGATACACAGAAAGATCTTTGAGTCCAATTTTCTGCCATGGCTGGGCTAATAGGCGCGCCATTATCATAGTATCAGCCGCGTGTCCTTGCACATTGATACCGTGTGACTTTAGAACTTTTGCATCAAACTTAACATTGTGCAAATATTTTTTTACTGACGGATCCTCTAAAAGAGGTTTGATAAGAGGCAGCGCTTGTTCAAGCGATACATGCTCTTCATCCGTTTTATGCGCAAGGGGCAAATAATATCCAGTATCATCTTCGAAAGAAAATGACATGCCGACCAAATTGGCCTGCAGTGGATTAAGGCCATTAGTTTCAGTATCCAAACCAAAAAAACCCGCTTTTTTTAATTTTTGTACAACATCTTGCAGCTCTTCAACCGTTATAATTTTTTTAAGATTATATTTGGTCATTTTTTTCATTGGATCTTCTGGCTCAATAACCGTGCCGCTTTGCTCGTCAATTTCTCTAGTCAGCGTTTTAAAATTAAGTTTTTCAAAAAGTGGGCGCGCCTTAGACCAATCTTTTATATCAAACGATAGGTCTTCTTTAGTAAGTCGTGAAGGTTCATACTGGAGAAGAAAAAGTTTTTCACTCAAAAAGGCATCCTCTTTGCCCTTTTCAAGCGCTGTCTTCATGCGCTTTTTTTCGACCTTTTTAAGGTTGTCGAAAAGGTCTTGCAACGAATCAAATTGCTGCGCTAGTTCGGTTGCACCCTTTTTTCCAATACCGCGAACTCCGGGAATGTTGTCAGAAGTGTCCCCGGCCAAAGCAAAATAAAAAGGCAGTTTTTCTACAGAAAAGCCCCATTTTTCTTCAAAAGCTTTTTCGTCAATCATTTTATTTTTAAAAGGATCAAATCTAAAAGTAAGTGGCGTTATAGCTTGTGACATATCTTTATCAGAAGTAATAAAAACTGCAAAACCACCTTCTTTATTGCGTTCTTGAGCAATGGAATACATAATGTCGTCAGCTTCACGAACAGGTTGCGCAATTTGACGCAAGCCAATTAAATCAGCAAATTCAACAATATGTTCTTTTTGAGTAAACAAATCACTTGGTGCTGCTTCACGTGTTGCCTTATAATCTTTAAATAGTTCATGACGCGTGGTTTTACCCTTGCTGTCCCAGACTACAACCATATATTCAGGAGAAAACGTATTGATCAACTTTTTAATCATGCGTATAAAGCTATACACCGCCTGAATAGGCTCGCCTTGAGGAGTGTGCAAAGGAGGAACACCATAATAGGCCCGGTATAAAAAGGAAGAACCGTCAATGAGAAGGACGGTTTTTTTAGGATCGATTTTTTTCACGTATACTCTTTTTTAGTTCAAAAATATCATCTATATCTATATATTTAAGGATATCATACAAGAGCATTATTCAAAAGCGGATCAAGAGGTTCATATGTTCATTCAAGTAAAACTACTGCGAGGGCTAAAAGACCCCCTTCTTTACCAGGCACCGGACGAATGGCCTACAAAAAATTTGGTTGGCACTATCGTGCATGTACCATTAAGAAATCGGGTAGAAGTCGGCATTGTCACTGAACAATATGCAGAAAGTCCTGACCAAATAACTTTCACCATCAAGGAAGCATTTTCTATTGAAGCATTTCCAGACGATCAGCACTATCAATCTTTTATCAAGCAACTAAGCAATTATTACTGTGTTGATCCAATTCATTTTATAAAACGCACTCGTCAAT
>JABSSP010000076.1 GCA_013213985.1 Candidatus Babelota bacterium
GTATACGACGGTCACGGTGGTGCAAATGCAGCTAAATATACAACAAAAAATCTTTACAACAATTTTCTTGCAGAAAAAGGAACTATACCAAATAGATTGATCCAAGCATTTGAAAAAACTGACCAACAAATTCAAAATAGCATGAATGATGGAACAACCGCTGTTGCCGCTTTTATCAATGGAGATAAAGCATATATTGCAAATGCTGGCGATGCTCGTGCTCTGATTATCAGAAATGGAAAGATTATAACGGCAACAAAAGATCATAAGCCAAATGATCCGGTTGAAAAAGCCCGTATTGAACGGGAAGATGGGCTTGTTTGGAGAGGTCGCGTAGGAGGCAGATTAGCAGTAGCACGTGCACTCGGTGATAAAGGAATTATCGGTGTCAGCGCTACACCTGATATCTACGAACAGACCTTACAAAACGGTGATATCATTGTGCTTGCATGTGATGGATTGTGGGATGTGATGACCAATAAACAAGTTGCGCAACTTGTACACACTGCAGTTCAAAAGCAACGAGCAGAAACTCTTTCAGCTCCTGGAAGATGGGAATCCGTTACAGACGATGGCAACGCTGATTTAATGGGAGCAATCTCACGTATGTTACGTGATAGGGCTTACGACGCAGGAAGTAGAGATAATATTTCTGTAATGGTTATACAAATAAAACTGTAGATAAAATATTAAAAATATGATGGGAATATCATGCAGCTGTAATGCATGATATTCCTATCGCAATTAAAACATTACAAAATGGCAACTCACTTTAAAGTTGCCGGTATCCCATCCCTTTCTGCCCTTGTCCTTTTGGCAGGTGTAATCCCTAATTAATAGGTGTAATTTTTTTTCTCATTCGTCTTCTGGGAGCTAATTTTCTAGGGGCTAATAAGTAATTAATATCTCGACTGTAATGCCTTCTTAATGATTACAAGGCCAAAGTATGGGATAAGGAAACAGGACAGCATCTGTATACGTTGGAAGGCAGAAAGCAAATAAATTATTTACTTTTTACCCAAGACCGCAAAAAAGTTCTGAGTGTGTCGCCTGATACAGTAAGAATATGGAATTTTGATATGCCTCGATTACTTAATAACTGCTCGTTAAGTCAGTTAGTGGCAGTTGAAGACCTTATTAGACGATGTACAAGTGAGAATGAACGGTGTGCTGTACCTGCAGAAAAGCGTCGTTTATATGACAACTTACATCCAGAGATAAGACCAATCTTAGAAAACAAATACCCTGTTGGTGAGGGTAGGCTAGATTCGTTCTGTAGGCGTCGCAGTTTCGAGCTTGTTGTTGGCTGTGCAGCCGTGACGATTGTAGGTGGCCTTGCAGGGGTATTTGCCGTCGTATTTGGTTAGTCTTAATTTTTCATTTTATTCTTGAATTCGCCCACTGTTATTTTCAGGATGAATCATGACCAATTTTAAATAAATAGCCTTTTGACAAATATGATTTTACAGGTATAATTAGGGGTATATGATAGTAAATTAGCGTGTGCTAATTAAAACCCCTAAACATGGAGGAATTCTTATGAAGGGTATATCTAATAAAAGAGTAAACAGATTGGCTGTTTTTGCTCTAATCGGTGGACTTGTATGTTCACAAGCAGCATTTGCTGCTAAAGAAGTTTCTGTAGCTGTTGCTCCAAAGCAAACATGGGGCACGTGGTTTTCTTCTGCATGGAACACAACTAAAGGTAAACTTTCTAATGCTTCTAATGCTAAAGATAGCGTAGTTTGTTTTACAACAGAAACTATTCCAACAAAAGCATCTTCTGCATGGACAACTACTAAAAATGGTGTAACTGGTTTTGTTAAATCTGGTTACAACAAAGCAGCTGATAAAGCTTCTGCTGCTAAAGCATTTTCTTCTACGAAGCTTGCTGAAGTTAAAGCAAGTAACTTTGTTAAAGGTGCAACTCAAGCAGTTGTAAACAATCCAAAAATGTCGGTTGTTTTAGCTGGTGTTACGGCTGGACTTGTTGCAAAAGCGGTTTATGATTCTGGCGTTGTAGGTAAAACTGCAAAAGCTGCTAAGAAGAACCCAAAAACTGTTGCTGCTATTGCAACTCCTGTAGTTGCCGGTGCTGGTTACCTAGCATGGATCAATTTGTTTGGTATAGATTTCATCACTGTAGCACTTGGAACTTGTAAAGCTGCTGTTGTAGCTAACCCAACACTTGCAGCTCTTGGTGCTGCAAGTATTTTAGGTGGTTCATGTTTAAAATATTTTTGGACTAACCTCAAATAATTTACATGCAAAGACAAGCAACTAACTTGCATACCGGCAAGAACGTTGCTCAACTAAAAAGTAATCTAATTACAATTTAGTTTGATTGAATTTAGTAAGTAAAGGAAGATGCATTGTGTATCTTCCTTTACTTACTAAATTCAATCTTTTTTATATAAAGATCGTTCTTAATGAACATCTCATCAAAAACAAACAACTATCTTTCTTTAATTCTTATTACTTCTTTTGGATTTTCACAAACAGCCGCAGCTTTTGTGCATACGGAAGTAGCAATTTTACAAGATCTGTTAGTAGAACTTAAGCAAGAAAGTGCTTCTACTCAGACAAAGCAAATAAAAGAAGAACAAAAGCAAGTCAAACCAGAAAAGAAATCTACCAAAGCACAACCAAAAAAAGTGGTTGTTAAACCATTTGAAAAAAATAATGATTGGAAGTTTGATGCTTCTGATGATTCAAATGATAAAATAACTGTTGGTGAAGGCTGGCCTGTAACTGTACGTCAAGTATTAACTACATTTGTGACAATTTGTGGTGTTGCAGTTGCTGCAAAATATTTCCCTACAATTTTGGCATACTTCAAAGGTGCAGCAGCTAAAGACGTAGTTTAAACTGCTGACAAAAAATATAAAAAGAAGACGTGCAATTTTGTACGTCTTCTTTTTTATTTTATCAACTTTTGAAGTTTTTCAAGTGCACCGAGTGGATTTTGTTGTTTAAAAATTGCAGATGCAATTCCAAATTCATCGGCACCAACTTTTTTTAGTTCCACAATATTATTGTTATGTATACCACCGTCGATGGCAATAGAAAATGATAAGTTATTTTTTTTGCGGTGGTCCGCCAATTTTTCAATTTTTTTTAGTGAATCGGGTAAAAAAGACTGACCAGAAAATCCAGGTTCAACTGACATTACTAATACCTGATCAATTTTATCAAGTAAATTAAAAATGTTCTTAGGATTCGTTTTGGGGTTGATTGCAATTGATGGCTTCCATTTTTTTTCTTTTATAGCATCGATGAGTTTTTCATGATCTCCTTTTGATTCAATATGAAATGTAAAAATACTTCCGGGTGGAAGTGACAAACGATCCAAAAATGACGACGGATTTTCGACCATTAAGTGAACCCACAATTTTTTTGTAGTTGCTTTAGCAATTGCATTAATGAACATTGGCCCCCACGTCAGATTGGGCACAAAATGATCGTCCATGATATCAAGATGATAGCCAGAGCAGTGCGGATCGAACAATGTTATGGTTTTTTTAATATTCAATAAGTTTGATGCGATTAAAGAGGGGTAGATTGAAGCCATTTGAAAATCTCCTTTTTTTTTTAGTAAAAAACGTGGGCAAAAGCGCTTGTTCAATACACTGTAGATGATACACTAAAAGGTAGAAAAATATACATTATTTACAATTTTTATGGAGGGATCCTATGGAAAAAAATCAGGGCATTTCCAAAGTAGTAATGTTCATTCTTATGCAAAAGGATCTAGAGAAGGCAGTAGAATTTTATAAAAACCTGGGTTTAAACGTTCTATTTCACTTAAAAGATCGATGGGCAGAGCTTGAATTAGGTGAAGTGAAACTTGGTTTATGTCCAACCGATCAAGAATTACCCGACAGGCATACCGGTATTGTGCTTCAAGTAGGCGACGTAAAAGCTTTTTGTGAAGAAAAAAAAGATATTCTTGAGCTGGTTTCTGAACCAGTTGAAAAAGTTCATGGGATTATGGCGAGTTTTAAAGATCCGAGTGGAAGTATTCTTGATCTTTATCAACCGACTCCTGAAAAAGTTCAAGAAATTATGCGCAAAGCCAAAGAAGAAGGCGGTTGCTGTAAAAAAGAGGGCTCTTCTACAGGGCCGTGCTGTAAAGGCAATTAAGATTCAGATAAATAAAAATATGAGTCTATCCCTATCAGAAAAAATATATTGAAATTTTTAGATTTTTTCGTATAATGAGTGATAGGGAATACGGGATTTTTATAAATATTTTTTTCAGTGGAAATCGCCATTGATTCAAAAATAGTCATAATTAACACATTAAACTATTTGACAAGAGGTAATCATATGTTTGATAAATTACGTCCGTCTCGTGACAAAATTCTTATCAAAAGAGTGGAAGAAGAAGAATTAACTGCGGGTGGAATCATAAGGCCAGACACAGCTAAACAAAAAGGACAGAAAGGCGTTGTTGTTGCTGCCGGTCCAGGCAAGCTCGACAATAACGGAAATCGAGTTCCTCTTTCAGTTGTTGCTGGCGATATTGTTTTTTTTGGTAAATATGCAGGAACCGAACTTGACGATCAACATTTAATTGTTGGTGAAGAAGATGTTCTTGGTGTTATTGAAAAATAAAGTAAATTTTAGCTCTTAATCGGAGAACTCTTTTATGACAAAAAAAATTATATTAGGTACAGACGCACGCGAAAAAATTCGCAAGGGTGTTGATTCACTTGCAGACACAGTAAAAGTGACACTTGGACCATGCGGTCGAAATGTAGCGTATGATCGTTCTTTTGGTGGACCAGCAATCACTAAAGATGGTGTGACGGTTGCAAAAGAAATTGAACTTACAGATAACATTGAAAACATGGGCTCACGTATGGTGCGTGAAGTTGCAAGTAAAACTGCTGACGTTGCTGGTGATGGCACCACAACTGCAACGGTTTTAGCACAAGCGATTTTCCGTGAAGGTAACAAATATGTTACTGCAGGCGCTAACCCAATGGAACTTAAGCGCGGTATCGACAAAGCGGTAAAGGCTGTAGTTGAGTGCGTTAAAGGCCAAGCAAAAGAAGTGAGTGGCAAAAAAGAAATCGAACAAATTGCAACAATTTCTGCAAACTCTGACGCTGTTATTGGTTCGCAAATTGCGCAGGCAATGGAACGCGTCGGACGCGACGGTGTCATCACCGTTGAAGAAGCAAAAGGCATGGAAGATGAACTCGACGTTGTTGAAGGAATGCAGTTTGATCGTGGTTACTTGTCACCATACTTTGTAACAAATTCTGAAAAAATGGAATCGCAGCTTGAAAGTCCAGCGATTCTTATTTACGACAAAAAAATTAGCACAATGAAAAGTTTGCTTCCTATTTTAGAACAGGCTGCAAAAGTAGGTCGTCCACTCTTTATTATTGCTGAAGACGTTGA
>JABSSP010000077.1 GCA_013213985.1 Candidatus Babelota bacterium
AAGGTGGCCCCATTTCTAATATATACGGATCTTTTTTTGCGGCTCCAAACCAAGTGAGGTCAAGCCTATTTGGAAATTTACCAGCAAAATTTTCTAATCCTGTCATGGTAGAATATTTGGATTGTTGTTCTTCAGTTGCCCGTTTTTCTCTTATAGGCATATCACTTGATTCCGCCATTGGTGAAGTAGCAAGCAACGTGCTCAACAAAAATACTTTAGTTTGATTCATCCTTTACCTTTCGTTAGTTATTATTGGTTATACTTTGGTTTGATTAACACGCTTCTTGCTCTTTTTCTTTTTTGTAAACAGCATCTTTCGCATTTATAAAAATTAATTTTTATTCGCAGCTATATTGTCTGTAATATTGGCTATTCTGTTGCTTTTGAACCCTTATTGTTTCTTTTGCAACATGTGAATTATGCTTAATTTTCAATTTAATATTGAAATAACATAAAGTAATAAAAAAGGTTTGTCAATAAAAATATAAAAAAGATAAGAATTTTAAATGATAATTAAAAGTTTTTAAACTAGCGATCGACAAATGGGATCGTTGGACTTTATAAATATTTTTTTTTTGCTTATGCTGAACTACGAAATAATAAATATCAATTTATGAGGTATCTGATTATGCAAAACAAAAATCTTCCTACAAAAATGCAAGAAAAGGAAAAACCATCAGATCGCAAACCACTAGAAGAACTCATATTTGAAGGAACTTTCAAAGGGAAGTAATAAAAGGGGGATTGCTTAATGTTGTCGATGACCATACTAGCTAATTTTTTTATTTCAATGTGGCTGTGGTTATTTGTGGGAGGAATGTATCAGCTATTCGTTTCTTTCATTTTCATGGTGTTGCTTATGAAGCTCATTATGCGCCTTAATCTTGTAAACCTGTTATTTTTGACCCTTGGTGCACACCTCTTTTCTCTTTTAATGCTCACAGCGTTGTATGGTGCTGTGCACTCTATTTTTGGCTACAACTATGTATCACTCGGCGAAGCATATGAAAAAGGTTATAGTATTTTGAATGCATGTATCACTTTGGGTTTAGTGAGTACGGTGTTTCAGGCATTCTTTTTTAGGATGTTGCGCTGCTACCAACATATTAGACTTCACCACATGCTAAGTATTGTGTTTTTAAGCAACATGGCTGGGGCATTTATTACCTATTGGTCTTCGCCACCATTGTTTTAAGCAGTGGCGGTTGTTTTATAATTAAAGGGATGTGTGGATATTCAGGAAAAAAATAATTTGATTGAGTATCTTGCACAATATCTTACGCTCCAACGAAAAGAAAAAATAGAACAGATACTTGGCAACAGAACGCGGCATATTACATTAATTTTAGAAGATTTATTTCAAGAACAAAATGCAAGCGCAATTGTACGAACAGCCGAATGCTACGGTCTACAATATATTCACGCAGTTGAAAAACAATATCGTTTTAGAGTTGTTGATGGTATTTCTATGGGTGCATCAAAGTGGGCTAGTCTAATTCCTTATGCTGATATAGTTGACTGTTTCACTCACATGAAAAAACAGGGATATACCATAGTTGCAGCAACACCGCATACAGATTCTTATTTGTTATCTGATGTGCCAATTATTGATAAAACTGCACTTGTTTTTGGAGCAGAACGTTATGGATTAAGTGAATATGTGTTGCAACATGCTGATTCTTTTTTTAAAATTCCTATGTACGGTTTTACTGAAAGTTTTAATGTTTCAGTGAGTGTCGCAATTTCATTAAGTAACATTATTTCACGTTTACATGCATCTTCAGTGAATTGGCATTTGTCTTCGCAAGAAATAATAGACATTCGTCTTGACTGGTATCGACGTTCTATTAGGGCGGCACATCAGCTTGAGAGGAAATTTTTTTTAGACCAAACAGAAATGGTTTGAGTTAATTATTCGTAGTAGATATACTATCTTCTACGATCGAAATAACCTGTAATAATGTTGAAAGTTTATCCCTATGGCCAAAGATACTAATTTTGTCTGGATTGATTTAGAAATGACCGGTCTAAATTCAGAACAAGATCACATTCTTGAAATTGCGACTATTATTACTGACGATCAACTCAACATTATTGAACAAGGACCAGCGCTTATTATTCATCAACCTGAAAAACATTTACAAGGTATGGACGAATGGGTTTTAGAAACCCACACTAAAAACGGTTTGCTTAAAAAAGTAAAAGAATCAAACATTTCTTTACAACAAGCAACACAACAAACATTTAATTTTATACAAAAATATTGCACGCCCGACACCGCATTATTGGCAGGTAATTCGGTGTGGAAGGACCGGGAATTTCTACAAAAGTATATGCCAAAAATCACAAATTACCTTTTTTATAGGCTTATTGATGTGACTTCAATAAAAATACTTATTGATCGATGGTATCCTGACAGTCCACATAGAGAGTTTCTAAAAAAAGATACGCATCGAGCATTAGATGATATTGTTGAATCGATTAACGAACTCAAGCATTATCGTAAGTATTTTTTTATTTAGTTTACTTTTTTTTGAGTATCAGAATTCCTTCCTCTACGGCGACAGCTATCATTTATATATCAATGTTTTTTTTTACCCTCTTGGATGAGGGTAATTCTCTAGGTTCACGAGTTCTTTTTTTGGTTATAGATGATGATGAGGAAGAAGTTTTATTTCTGATCATATTTTTATTAGCTTCACTTGACATTCAGGGGGTGTTTTTATCAATTTAGTAATGAGGTTATTACGAACGATCTATGCATCAAGGGTGTGATCTTCTTGAGTGGAGCTACTATTTTGAAAATTTATGGGCGAATTTTCGGGACTGGCCAAGTAAGAACTTAATTCATCTGAGCAAATATTATGAAGAAGCTCGCAGGCCATGTTAGGCCCACAGAATTGAATTAATTTAAGATATTTTTTTTTGATACGCTTATGGCTTTTTGTAGCCGAGATGCCTTTAGTTTTGATATGTACAGGACTCTGAATAAAAAGTTATTCCAGTTCTTTTTCGAGTGCCATAGTTGAGTGTAAGAATCGTAATATATCACTTATGGAAGACATAGTATATTTTTTCGTGGAAGACCTACTAAATTTTTTAAGTTGAGTAGGTGACTGATCAGGGGTAGCCACTACGATTGCTGGAGGATCTTTGATGGTGAGCGCGAGCATTTGGTATTTTTTAGGTAGAGATGATCTAGATTGTAAGCTTGGGTTTTGCCTTATAGGGACTGCTTGTTGTTGACTAGAAAAAAGTGATGTAGTTAGGGAAGAAAGCAGGACCAATGGTATCCTACACGATGGCGAACGTGTTAACATATGAAACTCCTTAAAAACTAGGGTTCTTCATATTTCTGTTCAGTTGAAATGATACGTGCTTTTATGTGGTTTTCAAGTGGTGAATGTTGTCGGAATAATAGATATCATTGTCCGGGATTGGGTGTAAAGAAAATTGAACTTTTATAGCATAAAAAGTTAATAGACTGGAAAAGAACAATCGCAGTTTTGATGTTATCAGTTTTAATATAAATTTTACGTGCATGTGTTTTTTTAATAGTATGCACCGGAGGTTTTGAAGGGCCCAAGATCATGGTGTTAGGATATTTTTTTGCTTGATCAAATAAGAAGAATGTGATGTCTTGTGATTCATTTTCTATCGTTGTTTCATCGGTATTTTTTATTTCAATTTCAATAAAGCGTACATAAGGTGGATAGCGAACCTCTTTGCGCGATGCAATTTCTTGTTTATAAAAGTTTAAATAATCAACTTCATTTAAATAATTAAAAATAGGGTGGTCGCCCATGCTTTGTGCAATAACTAAACTTCCTTCTTTTTGTCTTCCTGCACGGCCGGCAACCTGAATAAGCTGTTGTAGCGCTGTTTCAGCAGCGTTATAGAAGGGAAGATGTATGTTTAGGTCAGCCCATATAATGCCAACAAGAGTGACATTAGGAAAATGATAGCCTTTAGTGATTGTTTGTGTGCCGACAAGAATATCGATTTTTTGTTCAGAAAAATCAGCTATGGTTTGTTGCCACTTTTTTTTATTCGTGGTGGTGTCCATGTCCGCTCGTTCCACACGTGCATGAGGAAATAATTTTTTCAAAATAGTGACTACTTGTTGTGTGCCAATTCCTTTTTTTAAAAACTTTTTTTCGTCTGCTTTACATTTTGGACACTGTGGCGGTAGGCTGCGTGAATACGAGCAATAATGGCATGTCAAAATATTATTTTTATGCAGCGTTAAACTAACTGAACATGAGGTGCATTGGAAAATAAATTCGCATTCTTTACATTGCACAAAAAAACTAAAACCACGTCGATTAATAAAAACAATCGTTTGTTCTTTTTTTTGTAGCCGATCAGTGATTGCGTTGTGTAACTCTTTGGTTATCCAAAATTTTTTTCGATTTTTATTTTCGGTTAAAAAGACTGTTTTTATTGTAGGAAATGATCCAGAAAAACGTTTTTTTAATTGAAAAAAGTGCCACCGTTTTATGCTTACATTATAAAGGGAACTAAATGATGGTGTTGCTGATCCTAACAAAATAGGAATGTTACATAATTTTGCACGAATAAGTGCAGCTTCCTTTGAATTTATTTTTGGATGTTTTTTTTCTTGGTATCCCGTTTCGTGTTCTTCGTCGATAATTATTAGTCCGAGGTTTGCGATTGGTAATAATACCGGCAAATGAACGCCAACAATGACGATTGGTTTTTTATTCAATACATTTTTCCACAGTTGTCGTTTTTCGCGCGGGCTTGTTGCTGAATGGAATCCGTGTAACGTAATTGAGCTTGGCAGTTCTTGATGTAACAAGCGTTCAAATTGTGTTGCAAGTGTAACTTCAGGAAGTAAAAGGATCACGCTTTTATTTTGCGCCATTGCCGTTGTAATTAATTTTTTATACACCTCTGTTTTTCCTGAACCAGTAACGCCGTGCAATAATGTTGGTGTATAAGCAGGTGTTATTATGTTTTTTGCCAAAAAGGTATATACGGTTTTTTGTTCATCAGTTAAAGTGATTGCTTTGCACGCTACATTCTCTTTTTTTTTTTCATGACGGGTGCGTTCTTTGGTATTTTTTTGTGCAATAAATTG
>JABSSP010000078.1 GCA_013213985.1 Candidatus Babelota bacterium
CCTCAATATTCCTGAAAATAAAGTTGTCTTGACACCAGAAGATATTTTGGCGACCGTGCGTTATCTTGTAAATTTACGTGAGCGTGGAGAAGGTGAACTTGATGATATTGATCATCTAGGAAACAGACGCGTACGCCTTGTTGGCGAATTACTGACCAATCAAATACATATGGGGCTGTTGCGTATTGAGCGAATTGTTCGTGAGCGATTCAGAATGCAAGAACCGCATGGTGCCTTGATGCCGCAAGATTTTCTCAATGTTAAACCGATTAGTGCTGTATTAAGAGAGTTTTTTGGTCTTGGGCAGTTGTCTCAATTTATGGACCAAACAAATCCGTTGGCTGAACTAGCTCACAAAAGAAGGTTATCTGCGCTTGGGCCCGGTGGTGTCATGAAAGATCGTGCTACATACGAAATTCGTGACGTTCACATGTCTCATTATGGACGTATTTGTCCTATTGAAACTCCCGAGGGTCAGACAGTTGGTTTGATTTCTTCTTTGGCTACGTATGCATTGGTTAATGATCTTGGTTTTATTGAAACCGGGTATCGTCCTGTTAAAAACGGCAAGGCGCAAGATGAAGTTGTGTTTCTCGATGCATTTGAAGAATTTAATCAATATATTGGGCAATCAGATGTTTCAAACCAACACAAGATGACCGAGTCAGATAAAATTTTTGCTCGTCATCAAGGGAACTATTCTTATGTGTCGGGTGACAAGATCAGTTATGTTGACTTGTCTCCAAAACAACTTGTGTCAGTTTCTTCTGCACTGATTCCATTTCTAGAGCACGATGATGCGAGTCGTGCATTGATGGGAGCGAACATGCAACGTCAAGCTGTTCCGCTTATTCTACCGGAGTCTCCACTTGTTGGTACGGGAATGGAAGCTGAAATTGGTAAGTCAGCAGGGGCTGTCATTACTGCCAAAAGAAGTGGTGTAATTGAATATGCTTCTTCAGAAAAAATTATTGTTCGTGCCGATGAGGATGAATTTACAAATATTGATTCGTGGATTTCTTCGGGTATTAATACCTACTATTTAAGAAAGTTTCAACGATCAAGTTATAGTACATGGATTCATCAATCTCCCATTGTTAAGCGTGGAGACAAGGTTAATGCCGGTGATATTTTAACTGACGGCACTGCCACTGAATCGGGAGAATTAGCACTCGGATCTAATTTACTTGTAGCATTCATGCCTTGGCATGGTTATAACTTTGAAGATGCGATTGTGTTAAATCAGCGTCTTGTTGCAGATGATACATTGACGTCAGTACATATTGACGAATATGTATCAGACGCCCGTGACACTAAACTTGGACCAGAAGAAATTACAAAAGACATACCAAACGTTGCTGAATCTGCCTTGGCTGGTTTAGATGACGATGGTGTTGTACGTATTGGTACTCGAGTTAAACCTGGTGACATTTTGGTTGGAAAAGTAACACTTAAGGGTGATATTCAATTTTCTCCTGAAGAAAAATTATTGCGTGCGATTTTTGGTGAAAAATCACGTGAAGTGCGCGATACTTCATTGCGAGTTCCACCAGGGGTTGAAGGTACTATTGTTGACGTGAAAATATTTTCACGTAGTGGTATTAGGAAAGATAAACGTTATAAAGAAGAAGTTACTAAACAAACTCTTAAGATAGAATCTGATTTTAATGATCATGTAGCTTTTTTACAGGCGATGGTTTGTGGTAAAATAGTTGAAGATTTAGTAGGAAAAAAACCTGCTAAGGGTGTTGCTAAGAAGGTGATTTTAAAAGCGGTTTTCGATCGAGAGAAAATGAAAAATCTTGAGCTATCATATCTAAGTTCATTGAAAACCACTAAAGCAGATCTTAATAAAAGAATTAAGCACTTAGGTGAAAGTTTTGAAAACCAAGTTCGAATTCTCACTGGCTTAAAAGAAGAGCGTATTGCAAAACTAAAAAAAGGTGATCAGCTTCCGTCTGGTGTTATTAAAATGGTTAAAGTCTACATCGCCATGAAACGTGCAATTTCTGTTGGTGATAAATTAGCTGGACGACATGGTAACAAAGGTGTTGTTTCAACGCTTGTGCCGCGTGAAGATATGCCATACACAGAAGATGGTACGCCGGTTGATATCGTGTTGAGTCCGTTAGGAGTTCCATCGCGTATGAACGTTGGTCAGCTTCTTGAAACGGTCTTAGGATTAGCCGGTAAAGAACTTGGGCAGAGGTTGACTGAAGTTTTAGAAACTGAAGGATACAAATCTGTTAAGTCGTTTTTACAAAAAACTTACGGAGCAGATCTTGTAGATGCCTATGAAAAAGAATATGGCAAAGAAGGTATCACTGAATTAGCACAAAAGAGTGCAAAGTCAGGAATTAGGTTTAAAACCCCGATATTTGATAGTGCTCAACTTGATAGTGATATTAAGCCACTATTGAAATCACTTGATTTACCGGAATCAGGTGCCCTTAGGTTGCGTGATGGGCGTACGGGTGAGTATTTTGATCAACCGATTACTACTGGTATCATGTATATCATGAAATTAAATCATATGGTTGATGATAAATTGCATGCTCGTTCAGTTGGTCCGTATTCACTTGTTACTCAGCAGCCATTAGGTGGTAAAGCTCAGTTGGGTGGACAGCGTCTTGGTGAAATGGAAGTGTGGGCACTTGAGGCTTACGGTGCGGCATATACCCTGCAAGAGATGTTGACCTATAAATCAGATGATGTTACCGGTCGACATAAAGTGTATGAAGCTATTGTTCGTGGAGAAAATCTCCCAGAACCGGGAGTTCCAGAGTCGTTTAACGTATTAATTAAAGAACTTCAAAGCCTTGGTTTACAGGTTGATTTGTTCAGAAGTGGCAAGGAGACGGTTGGTGAGTAATAAAATGTTAGATCGTTTTAGAGAATATATTAATGTTACTCGTTTCAACGCAGTTAAAATTGGTTTAGCTTCGCCGGACAAGGTTTTATCTCTCTCTTATGGAGAAGTTAAAAAAATTGAAACGATAAACTACAGGACACTTAAACCTGAGTGCGATGGGCTTTTTTGTGCACGCATATTCGGCCCGGTAAAAGACTGGGAATGTAATTGCGGTAAATATAAGCGCATGAAACATCGCGGTGTAACGTGTGAAAAGTGTGGTGTTGAAGTTATTCAGTCTCGTGTAAGACGCGAACGAATGGGGCATGTTGCTCTTGTTTCGCCGGTGTGTCATATTTGGTACCTCAAAGGAATACCAAGTTATTTAGGTTTGCTGTTAGACTTGTCAGTTAAAGATCTTGAGCGTGTTATTTATTTTGATGCGTATATGGTTATTGATCAAGGTAAATCACCGTATTCACGTAGGACATTATTAGGTAATTTAGAATATGATGATTATGTTGAAAATCATCCTGAAGACAAGGAATTTAAGGCTGATATTGGTGCGCAAGCATTACATTCAATATTAAGTTTAATGGATTTAAAAGCTGAGATTGTGCATCTTGAACAAGAGTACGAAAAAACCTC
>JABSSP010000079.1 GCA_013213985.1 Candidatus Babelota bacterium
AGCACACAGTTCCCCACACACTGTCAGATCACCACACACAACTAGGTTCTGCTCAAGGCGAGCGTTTTGTGCGATCAAGTCACACATGACGTCAAACGACTGTGCTTGTACTTGTAAAGTGGAAAGTAAAAAAAATAGCCCACCCAACACTGTGGAGTGGAAAAACCCGCATCCTTTTTTTGATATATCGCGCTTCATTTACCTCCTTCTCCTTTCTTTTATTTTTGATTACTACTGTCTTCCTATCCTTATATCAAACCTCCATCGCGTGTCAAGATATAAATTTTTCACTCCTACACCTAATAATAAGGAAAAAAAATTAACTCACACATTAACAAAGTTTTCCTCTGCTTGTTCCCAATTAATGACATGCCACCAGGCAGTGATATAGTCAGGCCGCTTGTTTTGATATTTAAGGTAGTACGCATGCTCCCAAACATCAAGTCCTAGCACGGGAATCAAATCTTGCGAGATTGGGCAATTTTGGTTTGGTGTTGAAATAACTTGTAGTTTTCCAGATTTATCTAAACACAACCACGCCCAACCACTGCCAAACACCGTTTTGGCGGCAGTATTGAATTTATCTTGAAATGCATCGAACGAACCAAAATCTTTTTTTATTGCATCGCCAAGCTTGCCACCTGGTTGGCCACCGCCGTTTGGCGTCATGATTTTCCAAAAAAACGCATGATTATATGTTCCGCCACCATTGTTACGGATAGCAGTGCGCACGTCAATCGGCAATGAATCAAGTGATAGTAATAGTTCCGCCAATGATTTTTTTGTCAGTTCTGGATGTTTTTCAAGCGCAGCATTTAATTTATTAATGTAGCCTTGATAATGACGATCGTGATGAATTTCCATAGTAAGTGCATCAATGTAGGGCTCAAGTGCGCCAAACGCGTAGGGCAATGGAATTAATTTGTACGTCATGTAATAATTGTCCTTTGCATAAGCAATAGTTGTTCTTAATTTTTTAATACACCACTACTCTACCACACTACGTCTGAGGGTAAAGAGATAAGATAAAAAATTATGACAATTGATAGACAATGTCATTTTTGCGTGCCATTTTTAATTGCTCACGTGCGCATTTTTCTTTAGCAAAATCAGAACTCCAATGCGCAACTTCATCTTTTAATGACAACACTTGCTGTGCAAGTTCAACGTTGCGTTCCTTGAGTGATACATTTTTATGTTCTAGTGTGCTCAACGCACGTATGCTATGAGGACCTATAAAAAAAATCCATCCAAAAACAAGTAATTCTGTGGTGAGTGCGACACCGAGCCATCTTTTTTTTTCATTTTCTTGCATAAGAATCTCCTTTCACCTAAATCAATACCAAAAAATAACAACCTTACGATAGTATTTTGCAACTTTACTCACAACATTTTAATCCACTAAACGATTATGCTACGTTGACCACGTCATAAAACACTCCGACAAAATAAGGAATAAAATATGAACTATAAAATACTCTCTTGTCTTTTATTTGTATCATCAGCAACACTCATCAGCAAAGAAAAATCTCGCAAGGAAACCACCGTAGAAGAAGCTGAACAAATTATTTTTGATGGCATGCGAACCTTTGCAAAAGTATTTCAAATTTCAACTGACAAACATTATCGCATAACCGACTTGCAAGACTGTATCAATGAAGCGATAAAACGATATTTAAATTATTTAGATCCTCATTCAAGTTTTTTAGATCAAAAAACATACAAACGCATGCTTGAAACCACCAGCGGTGAATTTTATGGCATCGGCATTGTGATCGACAACACACGAACTGAAAAAGATAAAACACTTTTAATTATTGACACCATCCCTGAAGGACCGGCCGACACAGCCGGTTTAAAACCGCTTGATAAAATTGTTGAAATTGATGGTGAATCATTAGAAGGTATGTCTACCGATGAAGCAATTACTAAAATTAAAGGCGAGCGCAATACCACAGTGCATATTAAAGCATTGCGCGAAGGAAAGTCAGATTTAATTTCGCTTGATATCACACGTGACGTGGTCAAGGAACAAAATTCATTGTGTTTTTATCTTGAAGATCCAAACGTTTATTATATTTCTTTGACTATGTTTAGTGAAAATGCCGTGCGCCGCATTGAAGAATTACTCAAAAAAGCGCAAAGCAAACCGTACAAAGCATTGATCCTTGATCTGCGCAATAATACAGGAGGGCTTCTGAGTGCTGCTGTTGATATTGCCGGTCTATTTTTAAAAAAAGGAAGTTTCGTTGTTTCAACACGTGATAAAAAAGGAAGTATTATTGACCGTTATGTCACAACGCGCGAACCGATAGCAAATAATGATTTACCAATTTTTATTTTAATTAATAATTATACTGCATCCGCTGCAGAAATTTTGGCCGGTTGTTTGAAAATTCATTCTGATCAACTGAGTAAGGAAAAAAATGGACCAAAGCTAAAAATCTTTTTAGTTGGCAGTAAAAGTTTTGGAAAAGGATCAGTGCAAGAGATTATTCCGATTGGTAGCAATAGCGCAGCAAAAATTACGACATCGTTTTATTTTTTACCTCAAGACATTTCAATACAAGCTGAAGGCATAACGCCAGACTTTTTAGTTGAAAAAACAATGCCGCCAACGGAACAAGTAAAATGGTTTCAAAAATATTATGGTCGTGAAAGCGCACTACCCCGCTACATTAAAAAACATGGAGAAGAAGAAAAAAAAGAAGAAGAGAAAAAAAAGACAGCAGACACCAAGAAAAAACCATGGTCTCAACGTGCGCGTGAAGCACTTGAAAAAGATAATCAACTGCGTGAGGCTGTGACCTTAATTAATACGTATCATTTTGCCCAAGACCTTGTGCCTGAAAAAATGACAACGCGCCAAGATGCAGTGAAACTTATTAATGAAATTAATGTGACTGATAAGCCATTGAAACTTACTGAGGTTAAGTGAAAATAAAACAAGGTGTTTTGCTTGCCTAAAATGCCTTGACTCAAAGGGCACCCGTCTTCGCATAAAGCTTCGCCGGGCAGGCGTCCAGCCTGTTTGATCCTTCTCCCGCGTCGATAATGACCACACGTCCCATCGGACTTCGGGTCACCGGCGACGCTACCGGCCTTTTACATTATAAAAATATAATCCGTTCGTCCTGCCGTGTGCGGCGTAGCCTCGGCGAAGACGGGAGCTTGTCGAAGGATCTTTACGAGCGAATCAAACAAAAACAAATGTAACCACACCTATAACAGAGGGACAATTATGAAAAAAAATTTATCCCTATTAATTTTCTTGAGCAGCATACCTCTTTGTGCTAAAACAAAACCGTACACCATCACACTCAACCCGTTGCAACTACTAAACCCGCAACGTTTTGGCCTTATGGCTCATTATATTTATGCTGACCTGTACGATCGTAACGCACAAACTGATTGGGGCACGCACATGTATAAACAATACATACAAGTAACCAGAAATTTTCGTGAAAGAAAACCAAAAAAAAAATGTTTTGAGGATTTTGTAAACTCATTTAACGAAACACTCGATGATATTAAAAAAAATGGATTTAACGATAATAAATCAAAAATATTAATCATGCAAACCAGAAATTTATTGAACGGTTTTCATCGAACAAGTGCCTGTTTATTATATGGTTGTGACGTAACCTGTAACATAAAACATTGTACTTACTGTAGCATGAAAAATACCGCCCACGATCTTGCACACAAAACTACTTATACCAAGACAGGGCTTGATAAAAAATATATTGACGCGATGGCGCTACACTATTGCATGCTTAAAAAAAATTGTTTTATTGTTTTGGTTTTTCCTAAAGCTTTTAAACGCCACGAAACAATTGAAAAAAGTATTAGTGACCATGGCAGCATAGTGTATAAAAAAGAAGTAAGCTTGTCCGAGCAGGGCCAACGCAACCTTGTAAAAAAAATATACGGATCAAAGAAAAAAACAAATAAGTATTTTTCTAGAAATAAGATCCAAGTATTATTGTGCGAATATAGATCAGAAAAAAAGTTTGAAACATTAAAAACCAACATAAAAAAATTATCTCGAGGTGTGTACATCACAAAAAACCATACTAATGCTCTTGAGCTCGCACAAACCTTTTTTGTGAAAAATTCTATTCACTTTTTAAACCGTGTAGATTTGAACGAACTTGAAAGTTTTACAAACCTTATAGTCGATTTCAAGCAATGGATCAAGGACAATGATTATGATAATACTAACTTTTGCTTAAACTGTGAATCACACGTTTGCGATCAATTGGAATATTTTCAACACACAAATGACCTTGAAGAAAATAAAAAAGTAGATGACATCATTTTTAATCCTGAATATCATTTTTATTATCAAAGAATTAAGATCGCAGGCAATAATTACAATCTCTGAAAAAAATTATTTTTATCGTGATATTTAAGAAAAAAGACACGATAACGCTTGGTATTTTTCTTTAGATCTAATTTCCTTGTCTAAATTACTCTGTAAATTACCGTTTACCTTGTCATTATTTATTCCTGAAGTATTATATATATATAATACTTCAGGAATAAATTTGAATCTACCACCAGACATTTCAAGCATAGGTTTAGTCGTTGCTACATCCGCAGTCATCGGATAAAACTTACCATCATACAAAAGATCTTCTTTCTTTATTATTTTTTAAAAAGACCTGCATAAAATGTACGTAAATGGCTAACTACAGCACTTCCATCGTCCCTATATCCGTTAGACTCAATAAGTTTTTTATCTATCATTGTACTACGACTTTTATACATTCCCCTATCTTTGAAGAAATAAGAAAAATTTCCATATGTTAACCATACATTTTCGTTTTGGTAGGCTTGATTAATTCGTTGCATAACTTTGTCATGCGCAAAACTATCATCTCCATCAAATATGAGTATTATTTCCTCATCATCGCATGAATGTACTGCATAGTATATATTGGCAAGTGCTAATTTTCTTTCAGTATTTTTAATCAAAATAACTTTATCTTCAAAACCACGTTGTTTGATATATTCCTCAACCAAAACCCCGGTACCATCACTAGAACAATCATCAAGGTAAATAACACGATAATTATTGTATTGTTGTCGAAAAACCGAATCAAGATTCCACCGATACCACTGATTATTATTGTATGAAGGAATGACGACAACAAGCTGAATTGCATACATTAAAAAAATTTACCAATAACAGAATAAATCCAACTAATTTTAGTTTCATTGTTCTTCTCTCCTTTTTGTATGTTTAACATTTTTTATTACGGAAATACGTAGAAAAACTACCATAAAAAAAAGGGACTCCTCAAATGAGAAGTCCTTATTTTTATTTTCAACAAAATGTAGCCGAATTAACGTTTTACAAATTGGAACTTACGACGCGCACTACGTTGACCGTATTTTTTACGTTCTTTAAGGCGTGAGTCGACAGTCAAAAGACCATGTTTTCTTAGTTCTGGACGAAGTGCTTCGTCAACCGCAAGCATTGCTCGAGAAATTCCAAGTTTTACCGCTCCAGCTTGTGAAACAAATCCGCCACCCTTAACATTGGCTGAAACATCATATCCAGCAGCTTGAGGAAGAAGACGGAATGGAGTGCCGACGTCCATACGGGTGATATCGGTCACAAAGTAGTTACTAGCTTCTTCACCATTTACGGTAATTTTGCCACTACCCTTTTTAAGCCATACACGAGCTACAGCAGATTTTCGGCGACCTACACCATGCCCTAAAGGAGCGCCCTTAACTGTCTTCTTTTTAGTCATATTCCTCAGATACCTTCAATTATAAAAAAATTGATTAATTTTCAGAAATTTTC
>JABSSP010000008.1 GCA_013213985.1 Candidatus Babelota bacterium
ATAGATACTATTGAAAACAATTTAGGCCGAACTATGATATTTGCTGATGCTGATATCCAATTTTTTGGTCCCGTGGAACCATGTATACGCAGCATGTTAAAAAATAACGATATTGTGATACAACGCGACAATCCTCAAGGAAGGTACTGCACCGGCTTTTTTGCTCACCGATGCAATAAAAAAATGTCTACCTTTTGGAAACAAATTTATAACTATATGTGCAATGAGCAACTTCGTAAGTCAGATCAAAGCGCCTTCAATGAAATTATGCGTACAACGCAAATCAAATGCGCCTATCTGCCCACTTCTTCTTTTATGGGAGGGGGAACATTAAGCGGAAAAATTTGGAAACCCGGAAATGAACTGGAGATACCCAATGATATTCTTATGTTCCATGCAAATTACACATCAGGACTTGAAAAGAAAGAAGAACTCTTGAAGTACGTCAAAAATATTAATAACCAAAGAAGCACCATACCACTCCATCCAATTGGAATGTCAAATGCAATGAGAAATGGACTTCGTATATCAAGTTCACCCTACATTACTGGTGACGGGTTTAGAGAATATGCCGACCACATTGTAGATCATCCTTACAAATCATTTAATGCAAGTACCGTTAAAGCAGGTGATACTATCTTTGTATACATTTCATACCTCAGCATTTTTTTCTCAAAAATTCATCCTAGAATTAAACATCCATATATTCTCCTTACTGGCAATGCAGATAACTCAATTCCAGGAAAATTTGAAAGTTATCTCAATGAGCCGAAGCTTATAGCTTGGTTTGGTAGAAATGCCGTTGGAAATCATCCCAAAATATTTCCACTCCCTATTGGTATAGTCCCTAAATTTTACCCAACACGTGGCAATACAAACTTAATAGAACAAATAAGAGAGAATAATTTTGAGAAAATATACTTGTTGTGTATGAACTTTGCAGTTCATACAAATAAAAAGGAGCGACAACCGATTCAACAACTCTTTAAGGGGAAGGTTTTTTGTTATTTCGCTGAAAATAAACCTTTTAGTGAATATCTCCAAGACATGGCTAAATCAAAATTTGTTCTTAGCCCTGATGGAAATGGAATAGAATGTCATAGAACCTGGGAAGCCCTCATGGTAAATTGCATACCAATAGTTAAATCAGGCCCTCTCGATCATCTATATCAAGATCTTCCAGTGCTCATCATCAATAATTGGAATGAAGTAACAGAAGAGTTTTTGAACAAAAAATATGAAGAGTTTCAACAGCGTACGTTTAATTTGGATAAATTATATATGCCGTACTGGATTGATAAAATTGAAAAAATAAGAGAAAATTTCTGTAAAACTTATCGTATCTATTGGTGACAGATTATTCATAATATGTTAGACATAGAACCATAACTACATATACAAAAAAGGAAAAAATATGAAAAAAAAATTACTAATCCTGTTTTTAGTGCTAATCGGTAATAATGTAATACATCCATCTGTTATGGGTAGCAATACAATAGCGCCTCAATGGTCATTCCAATCTGCAATTAATCTAGATGAGTTAACATTAAAATTAAAAGAATTTGCTCAGCTGTATCAACAGAGACCTATAAAGGATAATATAGGTGGCATGAGATCTATTGGCCAATTTTGGGTCTGGTATATGATAAAAACTATTCAACCAGATCTTATAATAGAAAGTGGAATTTGGAAAGGACAAAGCACCTGGCTTTTAGAGCAAGCGGCTCCTAACGCAAAAATCATTTCTATTGACCCTAATCTACACCTCAGAAGGTATATTTCTCCCAAAGTTACATATCATCAAAAAGATTTTTCAAAAATAGACTTTGGAGATATATCATCTTTAACCACCTGTTGTTTTTTTGATGATCATCAAGATGTATTTTTACGAATTATGCAAGCGTATGAAAAAGGATTCACACATCTCATTTTTGATGATAATAATCCACGCGAAATTGGGGGACCTGAATCTCTTGAGCTTGGTTGGGTAAATGGAAAAATGGAAAAAATTAAACACTTGGTAAAATGTTATCAGATACTTCCCCAACTTATCGGAACCATCGCTAATTTTGGAGGTAAAGATTTTGAAATACAATCTCTTAACTTGCTAGGTAACGAACCTTACCTAAATATTCATAAAAATGATGCCGAGCTCTATCGAGCAACTACTTACATACGTCTACATCAAACTGAATTAATAACTTCATGAAATAAGATATTTAAAAAGGATAAAAAATGAAAATACAAAAACTTATAATAGTACTAAATGTCTTCTTATCAATGTCGACTTACAACCCTATTATGCCAATAATGCAAAACGGATTAAAGCTTGAGAGCTTTGGCGATTCGTCAATATCAAAAGAACTTTATGATTACATTCTTGCTAACCTTCCTAAAGGTAGCACAATTTTAGAACTCGGTAGTGGTTGGGCAACCGATCAGTTAGCCAAGTATTATACCCTTTATTCAATTGAACATGATAAAAAATGGATCAATACGTATGCCTCAAATTATATTTATGCACCGCTGAAAAATGGATGGTACGACACAAGTTGCATCGAAGAAAATTTACCAAAACAATATGATCTTATACTTGTTGATGGTCCAGTAGGAAGTACCGCAAGAAAAGGATTTTTAGATAATATATTTTTATTCAATACCGATGCAATTATTATTATTGATGACCTTGATCGGCCCAATGAATTTGAAATGATACATATACTTGCAGAAATGTTAGATAGAGAAATAGAAATTTATAGTGGCGCTGGAAAAAAGTTTGGCGTATTAACAAAAATAAAAAACAAGGATGCGATTAATTTATGAAATTACACAAGTATAAACCAATCACTTTATTTATTTCATTCTTGTTGTTAGTCTGGCAAACCACTAATACTGAGGTCGTCAATCTTCACTCGGTGTGGACCACAGATAAAATGAGGAAGGGATCACGCAGATCAAGCTCACCCTATATTACTGGAGATGGATTTAGAGAATATGCCGATCACATTATAGACTACCCTTTCAATTTTTTTAATCCTTCTGTAGTCAAAAATGGAGATACCATATTTGTGTATCCTTTTTATCTCGAACTATTTTTTTCAAAAATTCATCCACAAATCCAAGAACCATATATTTTAATCACTCACAACGGGGTCCACTCCATTCCCGTATATCATTACCCAGATGACAAAAATATCGGTTCTGGGAATTACAGTTCCTATCTTGATGATGACAAATTAATTGCGTGGTTTGGTAAAAATATCTTAATGCACCATCAAAAATTATTCCCTATACCTATTGGTATACCAAATGCTTATTTTTCTGATTTAGGAAATACACATACAATAGAAAAAATTAAAAAAAAACCCTTTAAAAAACTGCATCTACTGTATCTCAACTTTGCCGTCCAGACTAATAGAGGTGAACGACAACCAGTTAGAAAAATTTTCAAAGATAAGCCGTTCTGCTATGTATCTCAAAAAAAACCTTTTATAGATTATCTTCAAGATATGGCTGAATCTAAATTTGTTTTAAGCCCAGATGGATATGGAATTGAATGCCATAGAACGTGGGAAGCAATGTTAGTTGGATCTATTCCAATTATAAAATCAGGCCCCCTCAACCATTTATATGACAATTTACCTGTGCTTATTGTCGATGATTGGAACATCATCACTGAAAAATTTTTAAACACTAAATACGAAGAATTTCAACGACGAACATTTAATCTTGAAAAACTTTATATACCTTATTGGATTAATACAATTGGACAAGTAAAGAATCTACATAAAAAAGGAATTAAAAAATGAAGCAAATCAAAAAAATTATTATCGCCCTTCTCAGTTTCACCACCGTAACTCATACACAACCAACCTTTAAAAAAGCATGGCAAAATATGCAAAGGGTTTATTCTAAATTAGAGTCTAAATTTTCTGACTATGTAAAGCATGATAAAGAAAAATTTCATACAAGCTCTTGGATTAAAAGAATGGCAGGAATACGCAAAACCATTAAAGGTCCCTGTAACCAGCATTTTTTAAATACAAAAGACATACGTAGCACGATGATACGCGGTTCGTATGAAGATTATCAACGCATCGAAGAATGTTATCTTACCTACTGTACATCACCAGCAATGAGAAAATTGATTGAGATATTTAAAAAAAAAAATCGTGAAGCAGATTGGATACCAGGCCAACGTTCAACTCTGTATAACTGTTCTGTAAATTCTCTTGGCCATTTATATTATGCAATTAGAGCTTTAGAAAAAAATGATGAACCCAATGTAATCGTAGAATTTGGCGGTGGATATGGCAATCTAGCACGAATATTCAAAATGTTCGTTCCAAAATCAACTATTATTATCATTGACTTGCCAGAGTTACTATCCATACAACATCTTTTTCTATCATATATGATGCCTGATACTGAAATTGTAGTTCATGAAGAATCCACGCATACATTCAAAAAGGGATGCATACATTTGATTCCTATATATGTAATTCAGGAAAGTACCATTAACGCTGACCTGTTTATATCAAATTTTGCCATCACAGAATCCCCGTACTCAGTGCAAGATTTAGTTATTGAAAAACAATTTTTTGATGCATCTACATGTTACTTAACAGGACAACTCAATGGATGGAAAGATGGTGGATGTGCATGGATTCCTGATCACGAACACCTTATAAATAACACAAAAAAATTATATCGATACACTGACTGTACGCCCTACCACATTTTCCGACCTGATTTACTTAATTTTGAACTTATTGCCCATATACAAAAAAATAAGCTATGCCTTGGAAAAAAATTATGAACTTCTACAAAATAAATATCTATAAACATATTTCTACAAGACTAATCTATATCTTTTTCTTTATTTTTTTTATAACCACTCAGTGTAGAACTACATCAAATGAATTGAATGTTCCTTTTGCGGTAGGTATGCAAAACAATCAAAAATATCATCACAACATAGCATTACAACATGCGGCATGGAAAAGAGTACACGAATTATACAACAACTATATTAATAATTTAGAACGCAAAACAGAGCCCCGAATTCCTAAAAAGATTCATCAAATTTGGATAGGACCCCGTCCATTTCCAAAAAAATGCAAAGTATTCCAAGAAACATGGCTTAAATTACATCCTGATTGGGAGTATAAATTATGGACCAATGAAGACATAGAAAAGTTTGAACTTACAAACAAAAAACTTTATGACCAATCAACTAATTGGGGACAAAAATCCGATATTGCACGATATGAAATTTTATATCGGATAGGTGGATTATATATCGATACTGATTTTGAATGTCTATGCCCCTTCGATATTTTGCATGAAAGCTGTGATTTTTACACAGGAATAGCATATGATAACCCTCCTAAATTCACATTGTTTAATGGCTTAATCGGAAGCATACCAGGCCATCCAATACTCAAAGAGTGCATTGACAGTATGACTTTAGATATCGCAAAAGATCGAAGTATGGGATACTACATCATGGAAACTACAGGTCCTTACTATTTTACTCGTTGCTTTTTAAAAAAGGCGTTTAATAATGGTGGATGTATAGCATTTCCAGTTAATTATTTCTACCCATGGCCTAACAATTTTCTATCTGAAAACGCTAGGGAACAAATATTAAAATGGGTTAATTCTGAAACATTTGCTATCCATCATTGGCATGTTTCATGGGCGCGTTAATGTCACTAAACACTAAAAGGAAATCAATGGTTATACATCGAAACACAATGTTTGTTGTTTTTGTTTTTTGTTTGCTCATAAACCATGGGGTGGTATATACAAATTTTGAAACAAATTCTATTGTATCTAATAATACAATAACCTTACCGAATGTTTGGCACTTTCCATATTTTGAAATCAAAGAAAGACCATCGAGTTCACCATATATTACGGGCGATTCATTGAGAGCTTACTGTAATCACATTATAGACCCTGCCTTTGATTCTTTTGACCCAACCAAAGTAAAACAAGCCGATATTATATTTTTATATCCTCACTATTTAGACATTTTTTTCTCAAAAATTCACCCACAAATTGAAGAGCCATACATACTTATTACCCACAATAGTNNCCATTCGATTCCTAGATATGATTCAAATACCCCAAACATAGATTCTGGAGACTATAGTTCTTACTTGGATGACGATAAGTTGATTGCATGGTTTGGTAAAAATGCAACGGGGAAGCATCATAAGTTATTCAATGTTCCTATCGGTATAGCAAACGCACTTCATGGAAGTTTAGGAAATATCAAAACGTTAAGAAAAGTTAATAATACAAAATTATCTAAGAAATACTTGCTTTGTATGAATTTCAATAGTACAACAAACCGAGTTGAACGCGAACCAATAGAAAAACGATTTTCACAAAAGAAATTTTGCCATCATCCCCAAAAACAAATTTCTACAGACAATTACACCCAACCCTTCGAAGAATATTTACACGATATGGCCAAATCAAAATTTGTACTCAGCCCCGAAGGATGTGGAATTGAATGCTATAGAACATGGGAAGCAATGTACATTGGTTGTATACCTATAGTTAAATCGGGTCCACTTGACCACTTATACGATGACCTCCCTGTACTCATTGTTGATGATTGGAATCTTATTACTGAAAAATTTTTAAACAAGAAGTATGAAGAATTTCAACAACGCACATTCAATTTAAAAAAATTATATATGCCGTATTGGATTGAACAAATAGAAAAAGTTAAAAAGGAATATTTATCAAAAAATGAAAAAGCATAATATCTTTATATCAATTCTTGTTATATTGTCACCGTATTTTTTATACACCAGAAACAGTATAACCTCCTTAAGATCTGGACGACTGGGCGATTCTGTTTTAATTTTGAGTAAAACTTTATTATTTGCAAAAAAATATGGTCTTGAATTTTTGTATACCCCCTTGCCTGGATTAGAACACCTGGCCATTGATACAACAGAAAAAAAATATACTGAACAAAAACAAAAAGAATTTAAACGCAGAAAACATATAACGACTAGTAAGGAATTCACAAATCATTTAATAGCAAATGATAACATCCTCTATGTTACTACCATTCACTCGAATTTAGATATCGAAAGTCCGTTATGGCCTATCAATACGAGGAATGATTATAAACATGATTATCCTGCGGAAGGAATTTTTGAATATGCAGTCGAACATCCTGAGTTTCTTCAAAAACTCAAAAAATTATTAACGCCCATAAAAAAAATAAATAAGCTTACTTTACCAGCTGATAAAATCACAATTGCTATACATGTGAGACACCCCAGTGGCACAGATTCTCAATTACTTTCTATACAGCAGTATGATAACCCAATTGAAAATAACGAAAGTACTAAGGAAAGAATAATATACGCGGATAAAATTTGGCCGCTCAAATTTCCACCCGATCAATATTATATAAATCAGATAAAAAAGTTATCACACTTGCTTGGTAATTCACCATTGTATGTGCACATTTTTACCGATGACAAAAATCCAGACGCGCTCATGCATCGATATAAAAAAGCTCTCAACATGAACAACATCTCTTTTGGTTGCGTGCAAAAAAATGGTGATATGATTGATGATTTATTTAATATGATGGATTTCGACTGTATTATTGCATCACTTTCTCACTTTGCATGGACCGCGCAATTGTTGGGAAATCATAAAATAATTATTAATCCAATTGGTTGGCAATGGCATGGACAAATTTTACACATTGATCAA
This sequence comes from Candidatus Babelota bacterium, assembly GCA_013213985.1. Classification (GTDB taxonomy): domain Bacteria; phylum Babelota; class Babeliae; order Babelales; family Vermiphilaceae; genus JABSSP01. Next base: position 7,756 of record JABSSP010000008.1, read on the forward strand.
ACAAAAATCATGTTGCCTGATAGGGAATTCCACAAAGTTGTACAATATCGTTTTGATGGTGATGTTTTACATTTGCGTGATCAAGTTTTAGCTGCACTAGCAATGTAAAAAAAAATTTTTCCTCTGGACTTTTTTCTTTTCCCGTCGTATAGATAGAGGTGTTCATACATAGAACAAATTAGTATTTATTACATCTTCTTAAAAAGGAGCATCAATGAAATTTCGCATCATCCCGTTAGTACTTTTAGTTTTGTCACAAATGGGATCTGTTTTAGCAAAAACACACAAGTATAATCCGCTCATTGCCGTCGTCATCATGGTAAAAGATGAAGGACCCGTCATTAAAAAAACATTGCAAACCTATTGTGATGCGGGCATCACATCATTTTTTGTTTTTGATACTGGTTCTACTGACAAAACAATTGAAAAAACTAAAGAATTTTTTGCTGAAAATAATATTACTAACGGACACATTGGACAAGAACCATTTATTGATTTTGCGCAATCACGAAACCGAGCGCTTGAACTTGCAGAAGAGGCATTTCCTAATGCAGGATTTTTTATTATGCCTGACGCTGAATGGTATTTACACAACGGTCAAAAATTGATCGCTATTTGTGAACGCGATGCGTTACTCAATGAAAAAAGTGCCCCGCATTCTTATTTAATTAATATCACTAATCCTTCGCTCGATTTTTATACTCAACGTTTATTCCGTTGCGCATCACATGTTCGCTTTGTTGGCGCAGTACACGAGTCACCACAGGTTGGAACTCCACACAGAATTCCACGTGATTGTTTCTTTGAATTAAGTGTTTCTCATTATGGAGCAGAAAAATCACAAAAACGGTGGACACGTGATTGCGATCTTTTACTCAACGAACATAAAAAAGATCCAAAAAATATGCGTACCATGTTTTATCTTGCACAAACCTATGATGTTTTAGGCGAATGGAAAAACGCACTCGAGTTTTACCAAAAAAGAATTGATGCCGGCGGGTGGCAAGAAGAACAATACATTGCAATGCACCGCGTTGGAAAAGTAATTGAAAAATTGATGAAAATTAATGATTCGTACACGTGGGACATGGCGCTCAAATATTACATGGACGCGTACTCACTTCGTCCTAGCCGTGCCGAACCGTTGATACAAATTGCTAAACATTATTTGAAAGAACGCAACCATCCGCTTGCCTATCTTTTTGTATCACGCACCATGAACATTCCTTATCCCGTTAATGATGTTCTTTTTGTTGATAAAAATTTGTATGCACTTGATCGCTATGACGTCATGTCACAATGCGCATGGTACAACAATGATTTTAACGGTGGTGAAGAAGCGGCACAAAAAGCAATTAAATGCCAGCCTAACCTTCCGCACTTACGTAGAAATCTCGCATGTTATATTGCACGTAAATCTGGCAAACCAAGTGAGGCGCCCGCAATAGCATAGCACATCGTGAACACATTACTTCTTAAAGAGAAGTCCATAGTGGGCTTCCCTTTTTTTTTTCAACGTTATCTTGACGTAATGTAACTGTATTGTTAGTATCCAAAAAAAATGAGTTGTAGTTACTAGTGTCTGGAGTAGGATCAAATCATGAATACGTATCTTTATTCCAAAAATTCCCTTTCAAAAAAGTCTCTAGTGGCCCTGACATTATTCCTATTTTTTTCTGTATATACAACAACAACACAGGCAAAAGATACATTATCCAAACTCGTTGCTGCATGCAACATTATTTTAGAAAAAAAACATACCTCTATAAGTTTAAACAAACTTATAAAAAAAACAGAACAATATTTGCGACGTATTACAAAAAAACAAACTTCAAAACGTGACGACGCCGTAAATTAACTGAGACTAAAAAAAGGAGTCTGTCTAATGATAAAGTGGTCACAAGTACCTTGGTACAAATTTTTCAAAAAAATTAGTTACCAGCTATCAACAATACTTATCTTTTCTTTTGTCATCAACGCAAGTCAACTCAACGCGCAACCTGAAATTGATAATAACAAGAATCTTGCTGAACTGATTGAATGCATCGACACA
>JABSSP010000080.1 GCA_013213985.1 Candidatus Babelota bacterium
GGGTGTTGAAGTACTTCTTGGTTAAATTGTGCTTGGCCACGAATATGCCGAACATTTGCCTGCGCAATAGAGCAGAATGCAGCGATTAAGAAAAGTAGTAGCTGTTTGGTTTTGCCCATTGTATCTCCTTTATAAATGGGATAAAATATTTTTCATCATAAAAATTCTACTATGCTTGCCATATCGTGTGTCAACATAAGCTTTTTAATCATTCATTCTAGCAATAGTTTACTAATTTTTTGTTGATCTTTGCAAGAAAAATGTACATAGTTATAATGCTCTAAATACTGTTAGAAGTTTAGCGGATGTATCATCGTTTATTTATTTACTTATTACCATTTATAAGTTTACTCAGGATGATTAAGAGATGATCGATGGTTCTGTTATATTGCAGTTTATCGTGAGGATTTTTTTTCAATATGTATATATCGCAGTTAACTATGCAAGAAAAATTGAAAAATATTTTTTGATTAAAAAGATTTGATTATGCGAGGGTAAATCGTTACATTGTTGATAAGGTTTACGTAACTATATTTCCATATAGAAAAAATATAATTTTTTACTATCTGTATGTTGAGCAAAATCATAGACAACATTACGAAAATGGTGAGTTATCAACGTAATAAGGGTTAAGTAGTATGAATCACAGGTCACCAGTAACTAATGAGCGAAAGGAAAAATGAATGAGTACTGACAGAAAAACGGTTTCAACTGAATCAACAGCCTATGGGTACCAAGGGGATGATGTTGAAACGCGGGGTAATCAATCGTTTTCTGTTGAAAATGGTGATGGTACCAAATTACCATTAGATCTTGCGCGTCTAGAACAATCAATTGCATGGGCAAGTCGTGGGTACGAAGAAATTATTTCGCGATCTTTGATTATTCAAGAAATATTACGAAATGCCTTTGATGGTATTACTCATCTTGAGTTATCTGATGTGCTTGTATTGGCAACTGTTGCATTTATTGAACGTGATCCTGCATATAGTTATGTAGCGTCGCGATTGTTAATAAAAAAATTATTTAAAAGTATCACTAATTCTTCGATGCGAACAAAAACTGAAGAATCGGTAAAAAAACTGTATAAAAAGGCATTTGTTGATGGCATTACTTACGGTGTTGACAACAATACCTTTGACAAACGAATGCTCGACTTTGATCTAGAACGGCTAGCACAAGGGCTTTGTATAGAAAGAGACGATCTTTTTGGTTACATGGGTACACGCACATTATATGAACGTTACTTTGTTAAAGAAGGTCAAAGACTCTTTGAACTTCCTCAAAATTTTTGGATGCGTGTTTCAATGGGGATTGCGCTTTTAAAAAAAGAAAATAAAACTGATCGTGCGCTTGAGTTTTATAATGCACTGTCGACCATGCGCTATGTTCCAAGTACTCCAACTCTTTTGCATTCTGGATTGACCAGAGCACAATTAAGTTCATGCTTTTTAGGAACCGTTGGGGATGATTTAACAAGCATATTTAAATGCTTGGGTGACAATGCGCAACTATCAAAGTGGTCCGGAGGTGTAGCATACGATTGGACTAACATTCGTGCAACGGGTTCGACGGTTAAAAGTATCAAAACTGAAAGCCAAGGGCTTATTCCGTTTTTAAAAATTGCCAACGATGTTACTGCAGCAATTAACCGAAGCGGTAAAAGACGTAGTGCTGCGTGTGTGTACTTAGAAACGTGGCATTTGGACATTGAAGATTTTCTTGATTTACGTCGAAATACCGGTGACGAAAGAAGACGAACTCACGATATTAACACTGCAAACTGGATTCCAGATTTATTTATCAAGCGTGTCTTAAAAGACGAAAAATGGACACTCTTTTCTCCAGACGAAGTACCTGAATTGCACCATATTTACGGCAAAAAGTTTGAAAAACGGTATTGCGAATATGA
>JABSSP010000081.1 GCA_013213985.1 Candidatus Babelota bacterium
TTGATGTAAAAAAACTTCGTTCTATCTGCAAGAAACTTAACATTGCACTTCTTGCTGCAACTAATATTAGGAGATCAAAAATGAAACCAAAATTTCATCCGCCATATCGCTGGGTCGTAGAAAGAACTTTTGGTTGGTTTCCTTGGTATAGAGGCCTCAAAATATGTTAGGCAAAGACAATTGAATCTTCATTAACATTCTTACAAATCGCTGCATCCATTCAACTTTTTAAGATGTCAGGAATTTTCGTATAAGCTCTAAAAACAAGCATTTATAATTGACAAAAACGGCCTAATAAAGCATTATATTAGTATGACTTAACAGTCTTTATAGATCATATTTATAGAAAGATTGTTTCATATAGAAAAATGGATGGATATCACGCCTCCTTATCCTGATATTTCCAGGGTAACAAGGTCTCAAAACGAATAATAAATAGGGTACTAATGCTTGAAAATCAAAAAAAAATCAAGAAAAAATCACGGGTAAGCAAAACTAAAGAAAAAGAGCTTTATTTACCCCTTCTTCCACTGAAAAATGTCGTAATACTCCCAAAGAGTATCATTCCTATTATCGTGGGTCGAGCTTCCTCTGTTGAAGCCGTTGAATATGCGCTTAAAAAAGACAAATCTATTTTTATTACCTCACAAAAAGAGCAAAAAACTGAATCTCCGACCATAGATGACGTATTTCAATACGGAACCCGATCGTCTATTTTACAGGTTATGCGTATGCCAAATGGGGCTCTTAAAATACTGGCAGAAGGCATGTGCCGCTCAAAAGTGGTCAAGTCTGAGCAAGATGAGGGTTTTTTAGGCGTCTATTGCAAAGATTTACCTACCAAGGGTAAAAGGGCTACCATTGAGCTTGAAGCGCTCTGGAGGCATTTAAAAACGCTGTACAGCACGTATGTAAGCCTCAATGATAAAGCTCCTGCAGACCTGGCTAAAAACGTTAAAGATGCCAATGATATGGACTACGTGGTTGATACCATGGCCGTTCATGTTAATTTATCCCTGCAAGAGCGACAAAAAATACTTGAAATAGTCGACTTAAAAGAACGGATGATAAAACTGTGCGCCTTACTGAAAAAAGAAATTGAAATTCTACAAACAGAGCAGCGCATCAGAGGCCGCATCCAGACCCAGGTTGAAAAAGGGCAGCGTGAGTATTACCTGACTGAGCAAATGAAAGCAATTCAAAAAGAACTGGGTAGAGAAGACCATTCAGCCGAAATTGATGCAATCAGACAAAAAGTCCAAAAACTCGGCCTTCCAAAGGAAGCAAAAGAAAAAGTTGAAAAAGAACTTAAACGCCTTGAGCAAATGCCACCACTTTCTTCTGAAGCCGTAGTTAATCGCCACTATGTTGACTGGATGTCATCATTGCCGTGGACAAAGTCCAGCAAAGATAATTTGAGCCTCTCTCAAGCTGAAAAACTCTTGAGTAAGAATCATGCTGGTCTTGATAAGCCTAAAGAGCGCATCATTGAGTTCTTGGCTGCTAAAAAATTCTCTAAAACCCCTGGCAAATCACCTATTATTTGCCTTGAAGGCCCTCCTGGCGTTGGTAAAACGTCGCTTGCTCAGTCTATTGCTCATAGCCTGGGTAGGGAATTTGCACGTATTTCACTGGGTGGCATCAAGGACGAAGCTGAAATACGTGGACATCGTCGCACGTATATTGGCGCCCTTCCTGGTAAAATCATCCAGGCAATGAAAAAAGCGGGAACGGTCAATCCGCTCATCTTACTAGACGAAATCGATAAAATGAGCCTAGATTTGCACGGTGATCCAGCATCAGCGTTGCTTGAGGTGCTTGATCCGGAACAAAATTCAACGTTTGTCGACCATTTTTTAGACGTTGAATATGATTTGTCTAAAGTCATGTTTATTGCTACAGCGAATATGTTTGACGGCATTCCCTATGCTCTGTATGACCGCATGGATATTATTAATATTTCTGGGTACACGGAAGATGAAAAACTAGAAATCGCCAAAAAGTTCCTTATTCCTAAAAAACTTAAGGAACACCATCTTACTGCCCGTCAGTGTAAAATATCAACTGAGATTATACGTAAAGTGATTTCACAATACACTAAGGAGGCAGGAGTCAGGCAACTCGAGCGTATTTTAGCTAAATTGATGCGCAAAAGTATTCAGATTATTCTGAAAAATTCTAAGGTTAAGAATGTGACCGTCACTGATGGTAAAATCCTTGAGTGGCTTGGACACCCTAAGTTCAAAATGACAAGCCTAAATAAGAAAAAAGATCGCGTTGGTTTGGCTACTGGCCTTGCCTGGACTGAAGTCGGTGGCGATGTGCTTGAGATAGAAACAAGCGTGGTTGCAGGTAAAGGTGGCATGACCTTAACAGGACAACTGGGTGACGTGATGCAAGAATCAGCACAAGCTGCCTTGAGTTATATTAGATCCCGTGCCACTGATTTGGGTATTAAACCGTCATTTTACACAACAAAAGACATTCATATTCACATGCCTGAAGGCGCTACACCTAAAGATGGCCCTTCTGCAGGTATCACGATCTGTACTGCATTAATCTCTGCTTTAACCAAAAATCCAACACGCAATGATTTAACTATGACTGGAGAAATCACTCTGCAAGGACGCGTGTTGTCCGTTGGCGGCCTGAAAGAGAAGCTTTTGGCCGCAAAACAGCACGGTTTTACCACGATAATCGTTCCTCAAGAAAATGATAATGATATCAAAGATATTCTCAAAGAGATCGATCTGGGCTATTTAAAGCTCATATTTGCCGACAACATGGACCAGGTGCTCAAAAAAGCCTTTAAAAAAGACCCTTTCAAAAAAAAGAAAATGAGTACAACAAGAAAGAAAAAGGCCTAAAAACCCTTAGTTAAAGACATTTTTTTACAAAAAGCGGACTTATCAAAAGATTTAAGTCCGCTTTTTTGCTTAAATAAAAAA
>JABSSP010000082.1 GCA_013213985.1 Candidatus Babelota bacterium
TCAAAAAATGGTAAAACTTTTTCATATGCTTTCTTGTCACCGCCAACCATGAGACAAAACCCTTTTTCTTTGCCCCACACACCACCAGAAGTTCCACAATCTAAAAAAAACATTCCTTTTTGTGAAAGTGTTTGTGCACGACGCATTGAATTGGTGAACTTGCTGTTACCACCATCAATAATAATGTCGCCTTTTTGTAAGTGTGGTAATAATTGATCAATGGTGTCGTCAACTATTTTTCCTGCGGGAACAAACAACCAAAAAATACGTACTTGGTCAGCCATTTCGGCTAGCGTACTCACAACATGGACACCAGTATTTATTGCTTTTTTTTGTGCATTCTCGTTTGGATCAAAACCAATTACTTGATAACCCGCATTCATCAAAAGGTATGCAACAGCAGTTCCCATTTTTCCTAACCCAATTATTCCAACGTTCATTCTCGCCACCTTATACCATGTTTGTTACTAAAATCTTGTAATGCTGCTTTCGGCCCTAAACTACCAACTTCATACAAATGAAGTGGTAATTTCATTTCTCTTACGTTATCAATTATTTTCCATGCATATTCAATTTCATCAAATCTAACGGATGTTGATAGTTCACCACGCACAATTTCTTCAAATAATGTTTCATAGGCCGTTGGCGTCACATCACCAAAATGGCAACTATGACAAAACTCCATTTTTACTGGCGAAACTTCATTTGTTTTGTCAATTTTTTTTGTATTTAATGTCAACGTAAAAGTCGCATCAGGCGTTATGCGAATGGTTAAATAGTTTGGTTCACTTGGACAGTCTTTTGATAACAAACAATCAACATGCTTAAATCTGATATGAATCACCGTTTCTTTCTTTTTAAGTTTTTTACCTGTTTTTAGATAAAAGGGAACCCCGGTCCACCGGCGATTGTCTATTGCAAAGCGAAATGCAGCAAATGTTTCAGTTGTTGAATCAACAGGCACATCTTTTTCTTGCGTATATCCTTTATACTGCCCCAAAAAACCTTCTACAACAGAAACTTTTTCTAAAACTTTTGCACGCTCGGTTCTAATTGCGTCGCCCGTCAATTTAGCTGGTGATTCCATAGCAACAAGTGCAAGTAATTCAAGCATATGATTTTGAACCACGTCGGCAACTGCACCATAAGAATCGTAATAGCCACCACGACTTTCGACACCGATTTTTTCATTTAAAATAATTTGAACATTGTCGATGTATCGATGATTCCAGAGTGGTTCAAAAAAAATATTAGTAAAACGAAGCAACGCAATATTAGCAACAACTTCTTTGTTTAAATAATGATCGACCCGATAAATTTGATATTCATAAAAATATTTTTTAATACATTCATTAATTTCATGCGCCGACTTTAAATCATGGCCAAACGGTTTTTCATATGCAATACGATTCCAAATCGAATCTTTTTCTTCAACACGCTTTGCTAACCCAGAAATTGAAAGGTTTTCAGTGATTGTGCAAAAAAAATGTGCCGCTGTAGCAAGATAAATTAGACGTTTTCCGCTCATGTTGTATTTTTTTTCTAATTGGCAAACAAATTTTTCTAGAGCAACATAATCTTTTGCAACAGTAAAATCTAATTGTTGATAGTGAAACGAAGAACGCAGTTGTTCCCATGCAGCATCATCTTTTTTTTGAATAAATGGTGCTGCATCGTCTAAAAGAGCATGCACCATTGCATCACCACGCGCTGCACCAACAATCAAAACTTTACTGCCACTTTTACTCAATAAAGCATGCAACGATGGGAGCAGTTTGCGTTTGGTTAAATCACCCGTGGCACCTAAAATAATAACCGTATAGTTATCCATGAGCTAACATCTTTCGTGTTTCTTGCTTGTAACGTTCAACTCCGGGCTGATCAAATGGATTTACATCAAGTAAGTACGCTAAATACACTGTCTCAATCATTTTGTACTGCAAAAACTGTCCAATATAATACGCAGATTTTTTTGGTAGGACCACAGAAACAAATGGTCGTTTACCTTTTTTGTATGCTGTTTGCGTTCCTTTTAATATTACATTCATTATTAAGGATAGCGATTTACCTTGAATATTTGAAACAAGTTTTTCAAATTCTGGTAAGTCAGGAATAATTATTGATGAATTATTTTTTTCTACTGAAACAAATGTAGTAAACCGATCAATCGGTCCGGACAAATATAATTGTGCCATCGAATGTAAATCGGTGCTGCCAACCGAAACTGTTGGTGTAATACCAGTTGGTTTGACTTCGCCTGATTTAGTTTGTTCTTTGCCTAAACTCTCACCAACTAATTGACGATACCATCGTCCAATACCTTTAAGCGCAACTGAAAATAAAAAAAGATCATGAATAGTAATGCCATCGCAATACTGTTGATACAAAATTGCGGCACCGCGTGCTGCACTATTTTTTTCATCATTTGCTGTGCACACTGGAACCATTGATTGCGCGCCATCTAAAAATTCTTTTACGTCAACACCAATTAAACCAAGCGGGAACAACCCAACTGCTGAAAAAACTGAAAAACGTCCGCCAACTTTTTTAGGAACTTCAAGGCAATCAAAATTTTCTTCTTGCGCAAGGTTCCAGAGTTTTGAATCCTTGTCCGTTGTTGCCACAATGTACTGATGATAATCATCTTCTTTGTATTCTTTTAACAACGATAAAAAAAATTCAAAATTTGCGATTGTTTCAGTTGTTGATCCTGATTTACTGACGACATTAAGAATAATGTCATTACCTTTTTCTAATTCTTTTTTTGCCAATACAAGTATGTCATTAATCTGATCAGCATCAACGGTGTCAGCAAAATAAAGTTTTATGCCGTCCGTTGTTTGATTATATAAAGGCCCAAACAGCGCTTGCCCCACCGCAAGCGTACCTAAATTAGAACCACCAATACCAATAACAATGCACATAGTTGGCTTTAGTTTTTTTTTGTCTTCAATACATTTTTGTACAACAGACAAATTGTTTCTATCCGTTGCAAGATTTATAAAAGCATAATCAGTTTCATACTTTTTTGCTTCTCGTATCTTTTGTATCTCTGGTTTTAATTTTTGTATTAACGGATTGATATCTGCATCATCAACCCCAGATGTACTAGCATCCACACACTGTATAATTTTTTTCATAACTCTCCCTGCGTCAAAATAATCAAGTTCACTCGTTCGCATCCAACTTACACAAAACATTAAAATTACAAACAAGGCTAATTTATTATTGTGACTATGCATGACATTTATTTTCTTTTTCATACCTCTCCCCATCACTATCACAGGATCCTTATCATTTGAGAGTACAATGCAGAACCTTGACAATCAAATATAAAAAAAATTAAAAATCATAAAGATGAGTAAAACAGAAACGTGAAGGGGACCTTATGATTTCTTTGAAAATGATAAAAATAAACTGAAAAAATAAATTACCAGATGAAACATTGACAACAAATACATGTTTTATAGGCTTGTAGCAATATAAACACACTTTTTATTTTTAAGGAGCCCAACAATATGAAGACATACAAAACGGCATTAGTATTAATTGCCCTTTCCTCTGTATTTGCAGGTCAACCAGCCCACGCAAAAACAGCTAAAAAGGGATGTATAAACAAAGTACAAAAAAATGATATCGCTTTTTTTGATGAAACAATAAAACAAGGTGGCATTGTGGTTGTAGATTTTTTTGCAACATGGTGCGGACCGTGCAAACGCTTGCACCCAATATTGGAAAAAATTGCAAAAAAAAATCAACGGATAACTTTCATTCAAATTGATATTGAACAAAACCGAGAATTAGCTCAACGCTACAAAATCCGAAGTATGCCGACTATTGTCATTTATAAAGATGGCAAGATTGTATATAACAGGGCTGGCTTTATGAATGAAAAAGAGTTGCAGAAACTTATTGATAGTCTTTAATATAAAAACCCCAGCCAAAAAGCCGGGGTTTTTTTTTATTTACCCCCAAATCCATGAGCCAGCACCCACCAATAGACTGCTTACTGTGGTTATCCCCCACAACACATTTGTTTTGAATGCTTGTTTTTGAGCCGCTTGAAATCGTCGATTACTGCTTTTACGTTCCGCTACCCACTGCTTTTGTTGTGTTTTACGATCCGCTACCCACTCTGCATGAGCACCGTCAGCAATTGTTTTTTCAAGTTGCAAGCGTTTTTTTTCTAGCTCATGCTGGTGCGAAAGTTGTTCAATCATGAGAGTAAGAAGTGCTGTATTATTTTCCTCTTCGTCCCGAAACCGAGGAGAGGAAGAAAGATCAAGACCATCAACGGCTTCGTCTATTCTTATCGCCCTTGCGCGCGTTGGGTGCGTTGGGTGCATATTATTACGTCTATAAAAATCCTGAGCAACGTCAAAAAATGACCCCATTTGAGGCTTACCAATTTTCCTACATAACAGAGCAGCTTGCTCGAGTGCATGGTTATCAACATCTACATCTAGGCTATAACTTGGAGAATGGCTCACCATCATTGGTCTACAACTTGGAGAAGAAGGGCTCACCATTATTTCACTTACAATATCATCTCGATCACGAGGTTCAAATATATCCATCTCCGACTGGTGACTTGCTCTTCTCGAATTGCAAAGCGTTCGTGTTCCATCCTCAAGCGAATCA
>JABSSP010000083.1 GCA_013213985.1 Candidatus Babelota bacterium
CGCCCTAAAAAAATGGATCGTCCTTATAAGACTTTTGAGGAATTTGATAAGCATTTTACGCCTTTTTATCAGGAAGAAATACGCTACGGAAGATCCCTTTTTGGTGCTCATCTAGATGATTTTGTCATCAATTTTAAAGACAAAAAATCGCGATTATTTGCATCGCGAGGCCAGCAAAAGTTGATTGTATCACTGTTGAAGATAGCCCAAGTTACCTTTTTAGCTTCTCGCAGGGGTCCTTCACTGTTCCTTTTAGATGACTTTATGACCGATTTGGACGAAAATCGAGCCCAACTCTTCCTGCCTATCCTGGATAACCTGGAGGGACAGGTTTTCTTTACATCTCCTCTAAAAAAGGGGCATATGGACTCATTATTGTCTCAAAAGGGGGCCCAGAAGGTGTTGTTGACAATATGACACTATGAGGTCCAGCGGGCCTAAAAAAGCCCTTATACCTTCCCAGCCGATGCAAAGAAGAAAAATAACATAGAGTAATAGAGAATCTTCTCCTGAAGTACTGATCATAAAAACAATAAAAAAAACAGAAAAGTTGACATACCTTGAATTATTGATATCATATGAAGTACCTATGGGTGGGTAATCCAGGGGGTTTTCCCTGTCCATTCTATAGATTTTAATTAGGCTTCATTACTACTCTCCTTTTTTCCATCGCATTGACCTTCGGTCAGTGCGGTGGAATTTTTTTTGCTATAATTTAAAAGGCAAGAGATAATCTGATTCCTGGGAGGGCACCGTGAAGCGATTCTTTATTCTCATATTTTTATGTATCCCTTTTAGGGTTCATGCTGATCAAAAATTTATATATCCTGTGGGCCATTCCTTATTTGGTGGAAGACTCAAAATTTATCTTATTTATCAAAAAAATGAAAATAACATTGAGCTGTTTGTATGGGATCCGGAACTGAAAACAATCAACAAATCTTTGTCATCACGTTTTAATCCTGGCAATGTCACCATGTTGCCCGACGACTCAGGGTTTAGCTTTATTGACGATGGCATTGTCTGGGTAAAATCATTTATGAAAAGGTCACCTTCCCCTTTAAGTCCTACTGATCCTATCTATGCTCATGAGTTGTTACACTGGATTGACGGAACATCCTTTTATACGAGCGCACGACAGAACAATTATTTTACTGTGGTCCAATGTGATCATGATGGAGAAGTTGATATAGTTGTGGCATTACCTGAAGTCGACTGCCTTTATCCACAAAAAATAGATCGACAACTATTTTATATTGAGCGCTTACCAATCAGACAAGGTGATAGAGAGTCTTATAATTATAGTATTATGAAGACTTTCTATCCCAAAATTATACATTCTCATTTTAGAAACATGGCATTGTCAACAGAAGACTTTGAACAAGAAGTTAAAAAAATTATTAAGCATGACTTTGATATTGACAAATCAATTGCCCAAAAAATATATTCTGTACTGCCACTTGGTCAAAAGCCCGCAATGTTTCTTTCAATGATTTCAGAAAAAGAAGGATTTTTTATTGAATATCCTGCTAAAATTAAAAAAACAGACAGAGAAATTTCCTGTATATACCATCATATAATTGACCAAGATGGCATATGGCAGCAATCACCACTTTTTACTTTTGGTTTACCAACAAGCTTGATTCTAAATTTTTTTGAAACGAATAGTATGGGCCCGAGACTTTACGAATCGATTCTTCGACTAGTTCCGGTGTACAGTGAAAATCACAACGGAATATTTTATACGGATTTTACTGCTCAATCAGTGTTGGGATTATTTTTCTTTGATCTTTCTACTCATCAAAAAAAACGCATATCGCCAATCAATACACAAAAAAACTTTTTTTCTCCGATTTTTGTGGAAGGAAAACTACTATACGGTGGAACTATTGATACCAATCGCTTTGCAGATATAAAGGGAACTGAAAAAGTACCCTATATGTGGGAAGATGATAACTCAAAAGTATACTTAGAAATGCCTTCCTATTAAAAGACAATAATAAAGCATAAAAAATAAAAAAACGTACTCTTTGTCCCTCTTATCACCAAAAGGCACCATTTTCACACTATTATTCCAAATAAAAACATCTTCGATTTAAATATAGCCACATAGCTTAATCTTTCTTCTGAGCTCAAATATGAGCCTGTTTTTGAGGAGCAACCAAAATTTTTAATGATTCTCACAAAATGAGCTTCTCACAAAAATTTTCTATTTTTGTTTTTCAATTCGATCAAACATGAAACGACCTTAAAAAAAATCAAAATTTATTAAAGAATTTTTTGCCCCCGGGCTATTTTTGAAAAGCTTCAAGATTCTATTTGTCGTAATTATAATTATGTAGGAGAAAAAGCCTATTATGGCGGTCTTTTTACTACTTGTTAAATTTTAACATAATATACATTATCGGAAGAAACAAAAAAATTGACACTCCCGTGGTTTCCCAAGAGATGCCAATTTCAAAAGTCTTCACACCGTGTTATGTCAATCTAAGGTTAGACTACTAAAGTGAACTATGGAATGCAAGGGATTACCAAAATTAATGTAATTTTCTTGGGGAGAACGATCTGTCAAAAAAAATATGCTAGGTCTGTCGACAAAAAATCCTTATTTATTACAATTAGAATGTAATGATATTTTAACTATCCTTCAAATAAGGAACAATCTTATGAATAAGAAATTAACACTACTATTAGGGTTGATCACTGTAATGCCAGGTTTGCAAGCAGCTGCTGAACAAAAAGAAAAACCACTGGAAGCTACACGTATCCAGGAGATATAACAGGCTGTTGTACGGGGAAGAGCTACTGATCAGATTCAATTTCTAGAAAACAATCAACTTGCCGATGCACTAGAAGTAATTGTACAAGCCAAAGCTCCACGAACTGAGCACGAATCAGTTCAAATTATATTAGATAAACTTATAAGTGACACATATAACTATCTGGATGCAACAACAAAATTTATTGAGCAATTAAACAATGGAATTCAATTTAACGAGCTAGAAAAACAAGCTATCATGGGCGTCTATGACGAAGCAGCTAAATAACACAAGACTATGAAGTGTGATTTGAATTTTATGAGATAGTTAGGGTAACAATAATCAAAAGTTAAATTAAAAAAGCGTTGCTCCAATTAAAACGGAGCGACGCTTTTTTACTTAAAATACTTAAAAAAATTAATGTGAATTGAGCACAATAATAGGCATATGCTGATCTAGGTTAAATTCTACCATTACTTTTTGGAAGGAGTCCAACCATTCTTGATTGACCAACTCAACTGACTCTTCAATCCACATAAAATCAAAATTACATGACTCTATAAAAAACTCTCGTAAACGATTGGGGTTTGCAGTGTTTAAGTAATTGGTGAGCGAGAGCTGATAATAAAGATCAATAACCCCTTTTTTTAAAGGAGTTTTGTCTAACGTTAGACAAGCCGTCTTTTGGTAGTATTGCAGTGATTGTAATAAAGTGTACACAAGCTTTCTACCCTCTTGTACATTTTTGACTTTAATATTGTGGATTCCGTTGGTAAGAAATTGGGCATGCAACTCAATAATGTCTTGCTCTGAGAGATTTTTTTTGTTCTTTTTCAAAGAGGTGATCGACTTTGACGAATGACCAGAAGGGTAAAACTGCTTCATGAGCAATCTCCTTTCTATTAGCATCCAATATCAATATCCGCTTGTAAATAAAACGTATCATTTACCGCGTTTATTACTCTACTATATAATACACTGAAATCCACTTCGAAATCAACAGTTTGAAAAAGAGATTGTAAGAATAACCTTCCAGGTCGATATTTTAGAGGGTAAAAATTCGAACGCCCCCTTTGGGTGGTGCAAATGTAGCACTCTATAATCTGCGTATGATATTTTGTAATCGATTCTTCCTTTGCCACAAGCCACACAGAGTAATGGCAAGTGCATCGGTAACATCATCCCGTTTAGGCATTTCCATTTTGGGGAAAAGTTTAAGTACAACGCGCGCTACCTGATCTTTACTTGCGCCACCGTAGCCAGTGATCGAACGCTTTACTTCACGTGGAGCAAATTCATGCAATGGCAATGAATAACAATCTGATAATAAATATAAAATACCGCGCAAATACCCAAGTTTTAAAAAATTTTGGGCATTTTTTCCTAAAAATGGCGTTTCTAAGGCAATTGCGCTCACATGTAAGGTTTCTATTTTTTCTTTAAGGAACGTATGAAATATACCAACTCGTTCGGGTAATTTTTTTTTTGAAGACATTTTAAGATAGCCATAATCAAGCAAAAATGATTTCCCTTTTTCTTGCTTGAGTACACCAAAACCGGTGAAACTGAATCCCGGGTCAACTCCAAGTATAATCATAGCACTACTCACCTTTTTAGTTTGTTCCTACAATACTTTTTTAATCCTCCGCATCTTCAAACCGCGTATACTCACGTAAAAAGTTCAGTCGGATAGTTCCTGTTGGGCCGTTTCGTTGCTTACCAATAATAAGTTCGGCTAAGTCCGGATTTTCAGCATCCGCATTATAGACAATGTCTCGATATAAAAACATAATGACATCCGCATCCTGCTCAATTGCACCCGATTCACGCAAGTCCGACAGCATTGGCCGTTTGTCCATACGCGAATCAACTGCACGTGACAACTGTGATAAGGCGAGGATTGGAATCTTCAATTCTTTAGCTAATGCCTTTAATGACCGAGAAATTTCTGACACTTCTTGATGCCGATTTTCGTGTCTTTTAGTACTGTGCAAAAGTTGAAGATAATCAATGACAATGAAATCAACATTATGTTCAATTTTAAGCTTGCGTGCTCGTGCTCGTAACTCCATTATGCTCAGCATAGCGGTATCATCGATAAAAATTTTCATTTCAGCCATGCGTGCTGCCACGTTAGTAAGTTCCATCCACTCTTCAGAACTGATAGTTGCATTTCTAATTCTATGGTGAGCAATACCCGATTCGCTTGACAACAAACGTAATGTTAATTGTTCTGCCGACATTTCAAGTGAAAAAAAGCCAACGGTCGATCCTTGTAATGCCGCGTTTGATGCCATGTTAAGCGCTAATCCGGTTTTACCCATTGAAGGACGGCCAGCCAAAACAATAATATCACTCGGTTGAAAACCTGATGTCATTTCATCAAGTTTTTTATAACCTGATGGAGTACCAGTTACACCTTTGCTATGACTTTTTATGTCTGATAAATGTTGAAACGTTTTCTTTAACCAAATGTTGAGTTGAACAAATGCATGCGAAGAACGTTTATTTGAAATTTGAAAAATAATTTTTTCAGCATCATCTAAAACACCGTCAATGTCATCTTCGTTTTGCTCGTAACAATTGGTGATAATACGTGTTGCTGACCCTATTAAATCACACAAAACAGCTTTTTCTTTAACTATTTTTACATGCTGCTTTAAGAGGCCAATTGCAGGTATATCCTCTTGGAGAGCAACAAGATATACAATACCGCCGACCGCTTCTAATTGTTTTTTTTTGATTAATTCATCTTGCAATGTTACCAAATCAACACGCTTTGATTTGCGTGTTAAATCAATAATTGCTTGATAAATTATTTTATGCGCAGGGACATAAAAATCTTCCGAAAGCAATGTTTCAGCAACAGTTGAAATATGCTCATCATTAAGCAAAAGAGCACCGAGAATTGCTCGTTCAGCCGGCTGATTTGAGGGAAGAGCTCGGCCTAGAACCTTTTCGTAGCTCGCAGACTGAAGTGAAAGAGAACGTTTTGACTTTTGCACCCGGTGCACCTGCACAATTTCATTGAGATTATTATTTATTCTTCAGCAGTTACTTTTACTGTCAATGTAGGCTTAAGCCGTGAAGACAATTTAATAATCACGTCATGCTTGCCTGAAGTCTTAATAGACTTATTCAGTATCACTTGATTGCTTGCAACACTGATGCCTTTTGCAGCCAATGCATCGACTATTTTTTTAGGGCTCAAAGAACCGTACAATTTTCCATCATCGTGCACTTTGCACTTAATAACAACGGTTGTGCTTTTGATCTTTTCTGCAAGCATAGAAGTCTGAGTGGTTATCACCTCTGAACGACGCTCAATAGTCTTTTCTCGCTTTTTAAATTCGGACTCATTTTTCCTGGTTACTTCAACTCCAAGCTTTTGAGGAAAAAGGAAGTTAAGAGCAAAACCATCTTTAACTTTTACAATTTCGCCAGCCATTCCGACTTTGGGTACATCTTTATATAAAAAAATTCTCATAGGTTTCCTTAAATGGTAAAAAACATCGGTGTTTATTAGTATAAACCAAAAATCGATTATTGAGAACATGGCTGTACATAACCAGAGCGGTTAATCCAGTATCCCCCTGTATGGGATATGTAAAGAATTGGCTGTCGTGACTGACAAGCCACAAATCGAGCATACAAAAACATGAGATTTTTCATATATCTGTAGAAAGACCAACTATCGTTTACCAGAAGTAATACGGTAATTCCTTCAGGTAAGGACGCACGATTTCCACAATAAAAGTCAAAACAAATCAAGGGAAAAAAAATAAGATCAGGGGCTATTTCAACCCAATCACAGTGATCGACTCCATTAGAAACAAAAGCATTGGGTTCCTTTAAGAAAAGATTTTTTGCCCACGTATTATTAAAGATATTGAAAGGAATGTATTCAATAAAATGGAATAAAAGA
>JABSSP010000084.1 GCA_013213985.1 Candidatus Babelota bacterium
TAGCAACACAAATTGGTTCTGCGCTTAGTGGCGTCCTTTACATTCTCGATGAACCGAGTATTGGTTTGCACCAACGTGACAACAATCGTTTGATTAAAACATTAAAACATTTGCGTGATCAAGGTAACACGGTAGTTGTTGTTGAACACGACATAGAAACGGTGGAACAAGCTGATTACGTGATTGACATTGGTCCACAAGCAGGGATACTCGGCGGTGAAATTACTGCCGTTGGAACACCGGAAGAACTCGCAAAAAATAAAAATTCATTGACCGGAAGTTATTTAAGTGGTGCGTGTGCAATTGTTGCACCAAAAAAAGTTCGTACACCTTCTGGTTTTTTAAAGGTAACTGAAGCAGAAAAAAATAATTTACACGATGTCAGTGTTGATGTTCCCCTGGGAGTTTTGTGCGGAGTGTCAGGAGTTTCAGGTTCAGGAAAAAGTACGTTGATAATGCAAGAGTTAGTGCCCGCTGTGCGCCAAGAAATTACGAGTCGTCGTGGTAAGTCACCCATAATTCACGCGGGTGCGCAAGTAACGGGTGCTGATGACATCGATATTGACCAGTCTCCTATTGGACGTACGCCGCGTTCTAACCCGGCAACCTATTTAGGTATTTTTGACGAAGTTAGAAAATTATTTGCTGCATTGCCAGAAAGTAATACGCGCGGTTACAAACCAGGACGTTTTAGTTTTAATGTAAAAGGCGGACGTTGTTTTGAATGCAACGGTGACGGACAAATCACAGTAAGTATGCACTTTTTAGCGGACGTTACTATGCAGTGCAAAGCATGCAAAGGAACACGGTACAACGAACAAACATTACAAATAACCGTACAAGGGAAAAAATATTGCTGATGTGCTGCGCATGACTGCGCACGAAGCATTGCCATTTTTTGTGGCACACGCACGTATTGCAAAACGGTTAGAACTTTTGTGTAGCGTTGGTCTTGATTACCTTGCACTTGGCCAGTCTTCAAAAACATTATTTGGTGGTGAAGCGCAACGCATTAAACTGGTCAACGAACTTGCAAAACGCGGCAGTAAAACCCTTTATATTCTTGACGAACCAACAACCGGTTTACACAACAGTGACATTGAACGACTTTTAACTGTTCTTAATCGGCTTGTGGACAAAGGTAACTCAATGGTTGTCATTGAACACAATCTTGATCTTCTTAAAACAGTTGATTACCTCATTGATCTTGGCCCTGAGGGTGGTGACGGTGGTGGCACCATTGTTGCACATGGCACACCAAAAAAAGTTGCACAAAATATACAAAGTTACACTGGTCAGTATCTTAAAAAATTATTATAAATTTTTATTCTATTAAGGATAAAAATGGTCGTTTAATTTCTCATGAAACATTAAACCATATTATTGCCAAGGGGCATACACACATTCGAGATGTTCGTGATGGGAAATATCGCGATACATTATTAATTTCATCGATTAAGCACGCGTAGCCTGAAAGTGTTGATACATTACTGTCAGACTACGGGGTATACTTAAAACATTGGCGTAATGCTGTTCAGGAAACTCCAGAAAGTGTTCCGATACAACTGATTAAAGAAAAACCTAGCGACAATGATGCGCGTGCTGTTGTTCAAACAATGAATAAGCACGGATTTAATATTGCTTTACCAGCACTTGAACTGTCGAGTAGTGAGCAGCAGTAGAGACGTTGCATTAATTAATAAAAAAGCCATTGTTACCTTATGAACAAAGGCTTTTTTCCAGTTCAACATAATATCTTAGTATTAGAATTGTTAATTGCTTTAAACCCTGTGTAATGCTGTCAAATTGTCAATAAGGAAGTAAATCGACCTTTTGATTATTTTTTCCAATTGTATTAAAATGTAAAGTGCAAAAGAGTTCATGAATAATTATTGTATTTACAGGGGAAAAATTAATGATGAGATCCAAAAAGAGTCTTTTTCTGAGCTTAGTCCTATGGCTGCCTCTTCAGGCTGCTCCAGGGGTTATCTCTGTTGATCGGGTTGAAAAAAAGGTCCATGTCGATGATATCAGAGTCGAAAAGATCAAGAATTCAATTACAAAAAAAACTAAGAGAAATAAGTACATCAAAATTGGCTTGTATGCGCTTCCACTTGCCATTGTAGCCGGTTTCATCTATAACTGGAAAAACGGTCCAGGTACGGCTAATATTCAGCAATTATCGGCTAAAATGGATAACTTAGGCAAACGAGTCAGCGATTTGGATAACAAGCTGGTTGACTGTGTTGAACAGAAAAAAGATAAAGGTCTGTCTGGTTGGCTTTCAGGCTTGGCTACATTTTCATGGACATCCGGCATTTTTTTAGCACAGCAAGTTTTTTATGGACGAGCTTTTAAGTCATTAGATTCATTTGTTGATTCAGTTGTTGGTTACCCTGGTGACTTGCGGCGCTTTATCAATAAACAGACTACGTTGTGTCATCAACCAAATGATTTTCGTTATTTTAATGAATTACATTACTACGCAGACATCATAGACAACAAAGCATTGTATGCTCCTCGCAAAGTAAAATATGCTAAAGATTTTTTATTAGATGCGCGATATCAGTTGGTGAATCAAATAGAAAAAATACTTGGGTACATGGAGTACAAAATACACAAGTGCAACGAAGTGAAAAACACTAAAAATAAAAAAGATCTTACTATCTTGCACGCAAGCGTGGACTATCTGACGTATTGTACTAATCAAATTTCAGATCTTCTGTATGAATGTGTGAATACTATAAATAGTCTTTTACAAAAAGTATGTGCTTCAAAAATTACTCAATTTAAGTTTGAGCTAGAAAGTATTATTGACCGTTTTATGCTGAACTGCTAAAAATAATATATGTAGATTTTGCACATAAGGAGAGTATGTCATGAAACTGTTTTTACGCATTTTTTTATTATTAGTTATGAGTTCGTCGGTTCGTTGCGTTGCTATGTTTTACGATAACGCATCATTATTAGCGCAGGTATTTACTTATGTTGATCGGGGTTACATTTCAAAAATACCACGTTACATTAGTAATCATGATATAAGGATGAATAAAAAAACTACTCAAGCATTGATTAATTACGCAGAAAAAAAAAGGTGATGCACGAACAGTTAGACTATTCAAAACGTATCTAAAATAGTTTTTAAAAATACTAAATAAAAAAGAAGGTCCAAGAAACAATTCTTGGACCTTCTTTTTTTTCTATGTAAAAATTTCGTTACAGTTCAATAACGATATCGGGATTGTCTGAATCGACACCATGAGTTTTTTCTTGTTCATCAAGTTCTTTTATAACTTCGGGTAAACGAGAAATAAATGGTGGCAATAGAAACTCTACATGTATAAGTCCGCGTTGTTCACCAGTAAGGTTTGCCATACCAGCCAGAAAGGTAAAGTATGCTGCAATAGTTTTATCTTTAATGCCGGTGAGTGGAATTGCCTTTTTCCATCTGATATGTGCCTGAATCAGATTTGGGCTATTTTTAAAATGGCGTTCAGAGAAAAAGTTTTTATCAACATGCTTATCTTTTTCATAGTTGTGAAGACCTTGTGGGTCAACAACCTGAATGATATCGCGATGAGAGTGAAGTGAATATACTTTTTCAAAAAGAGGTGACGTTACTAAGTCCTTAGTATATTTTTGTACAGGAGTTGCGAGCATAATTAATCTATCGATGGTGAAAGAAGGTTTGTCGTCTTTTAACCCAGTTGCAATATTAAGTCCAATATTTCCCCCGTGACTATGACCAATTATGATGATTTTTGGTGCGACACCGTCCTTTGCTTTGTATTCTTCGTGTAGTTTTTTAATTTTGTGATACAAATTATATCCAATCAATTCACGTTTTTTAGGGTCCATTGTTCCTGCATGACCAAATACATACATGTGTTTAAGTGGATAGTGCTTGTTATCGGCTTCCGCTAATAGGGGCCCGAGCGTTTGGTGAAAGTAATTGTAGTCTTTTTGTGAATCAGGAGCGATTTTTGCAAGTCCCCTTTTATGATTATTAAAAAACGAGCCTTCTAATTTACGCAAGATTGGCGCAAAAAGAGGCCATATTTCGCTTGCCTTAGTTCCGTGAATTAATACAGTGACGTGACTGGCTTTTCGAGTTGCTCTATTGAACAGTGTCATGCCACCCAATAGTAAAAAGAGGGCAAATGCTAGAAATGTTTTATTCATGAAAACCTCCAGAGTTTCATATAGAATTAAACTTTTTAATCAGGTTTGATTTGATTTACATATTAGATTATATAATTTTTTTGTTCATTTGTCCATATTGGCAGTTTTGGCCTACCTGGTATGAAAATTGACTTCCATAGTCTTTTACAATCGATTAGACTTAAAAAGCTATAAGATTAAGATTATTGATCAATACAATTCGAGTTAACCATGGAATCAGCAAAAAAAACACCCCTAATGCAGCAGTATTACGATATTAAATGCGAGTATTCTGATACGTTATTATTTTTTCAGGTCGGTGATTTTTATGAGCTGTTTTTTGACGATGCAAAACAAGCTTCAGCGTTTTTAAGCATTACCTTAACAAAACGAGGAAAAAATAATGGTGAACCAATTCCGCTGTGCGGTGTTCCCGTGCATGCAATTGACCATTACCTTATAAAATTAATACGTGGTGGGTTTAAAGTTGCAGTTGTTGATCAACTGACTGAAGCAAGGCCAGGAACAGTTGTTGAGCGTGGTGTTACGCGTGTGCTAACGCCTGGTACTTTAACCGATTCCAATTTACTAGATGATAAATCAGCATCA
>JABSSP010000085.1 GCA_013213985.1 Candidatus Babelota bacterium
CGACGATGGAAACGCTCAAGATGCATTAACATATGAAGAATTTGATGATGCTCCAACAAATCAACTCATGGAACTTAACGGTCGCTTATATTTTAGAAAAACAATCATGGACTATTTCATTAAAACTGCTCTACTACAAAAGAAATTTATAGACCCATTTACCAAAAAACCAATAGATCCAAAAATACTACATGCATTAATTGATCATTTTAATTTGCCACAAAACATTCTTGATGTAGATCTCACTAATCCTGTATACAAATATCTTAAAGATATACAAGATTATAAATTCTCTGGGGTACAATCGTCCGACCTTGATACGGAAGATCAAGCAAACAAAAAAGGTTTAATCGATTTTTTCAAAGAACGTAACTACAAATTTGATACGGAATAAGAAAAAAAGAGGACTCAAAAAAATCGAGTTCTCTTTTTTAAAACTAATTTGTTTATAGTTTTTAGTCAAAACTTATGCCACCTTTGATCCAAACACCCCATTGGTTTGGCGCACATTTGCTGCAATCACCTGACTGGAAATCGCAGTTGCTTGGGGACACAGCATTACAATTTGTTTTACAACCAGATTTGTTGTCACCGAATTCTGCTTCTGCACCTAATGTGAAATATGGTGTCCAACAGTCACATTCATCGTCCCAAACATAGTTCACACCAAAGAATATTTTGTGTGATAGTCCTTGAACTTTAGCACCGCAGACATCAACGTCGTCCCATGTCAGAAGCACTGGGTTATTTGATGTTTTAGTTTGTAGGCCATCTGCAGTCGGATCATATCGATCTACAATTTGTTCAGCACCAGTAGCATTTGCTTGGTCTTGCGCAAATTGCATATTATCAACACCCGGATTTCTAGTTGGACGGATGCCATTTATGCCGCCGTCGTCAGAATTTGGTCCAGCAAAACTGTTTGCACCTTCATGCACCGTCGCACATTTTTGTGATGGGGATAAAGGAATAATTTTTCCAAACCCTTGTAATGCACCGAGTGGTCCCGAGCAAACTCCGGATGCCCCTGTTGGAAGAACACATGGACACGCAGGGAAATTTTGTACGGTATATCCAAATACATGTGAGTCACCTTTAAGCGCCCACTTGTTTGGATTTAAACGCAATTCAGAACATGGATCACATTGGTCAAAGCGGAATTTTTCACACCCTCTCCACCATATGTTGTACCCAACGTCAAACGACCAGTTACCACAAGCAGTTTGATAGTTAAACATAAATGTTGCGTCTACCTGTGCACCAACACTTACTTTGACTCTTTCTTTAGTAAGGTTAGCAACAGGAGCAAAGTGATATTTAAATTGACTGTTGGGCGCAGTCGCGCCATCTTGTACAGAATTTGCAGTTGCTTGAGTGAAAAGATCTTCAACCGGTTCACCTAAACTCAATGCAAGCATATATCGACTATTGCATCGACCTTTAAGATCGAAGACGCGGCACTGATAGTCTGCAAATAAATGTGTTACGTTTGCATCAATATAAAAACCAAGGCTGCGTTTGTCGTCACATCCTCTCCAAAATGTGTAGTGTGTCGTGAAACCAACACCCAGTTCCCAATGATGACCGTTACCTATAATTGGCTCGAAGAAAAATTCACCATTCGGTCGAGTGCCTGTTGGAATTGCACCACGAATGTTAAATCCAACATGATAATCATCACACTGCCAAATGTTCCAACCAAATGCCCATATAATATCAGACAATTTTGTGTCGTGAAGGCTGTCACAACATTCATCTGCCCATTTTGCACACTTGAGCGGTTCAAAAACTGTTGTATTCGCTGCAGTAATTTCTCCTGCTGTTGTACCAATACATGAACTATTTAATATAAGTCCACGTGATAATTCAGGGACCTTACACTTAACAACATAATCAGTAAATCTGTCTAAAAGTGCATCGCGTCTGATGGCTCCATCACTAAAGTAGCCGCCATCATAATCAGCAACACCGCGGGCGCTTACCGTTTCTTTATAATTCAATTTCCATTTGGTGTGAACAACGGGAGCATGAACTCTGAAGTACATTCCTTGGCGCCAATTATCAAGTCCAACATAGCAGTTAAAATCTACAAGATAATTTTCAATACGTGGTTTAAAGGTTATTTCGCTTTGAAAGTCTGTTGGTAATCCAAAATAGTCTGCAAGCCAATCATTGTCACCACGGTTCTCTACACGACTACCACTTATTCTGATTGATCTTACTCCGCAATCGCCTGTTAAACAACTGTCACCGTCACCAAATAAACATTGTGTGATATCGCGTGGACTGAATGTTCTTGTGTATTCAAACGTGATTGCCTTAGTCCAATATCTGTCGCAGCGCCCAGGTCGGTACAAGTTTATTTCTTGCGACCAACCAACAAGTTCACGAGCAGAATCTACTGACTGTGAACGAATAATATAATGTGGTGTGGCACCACCACATGCATTACCTAATACAAAAGCGCCGCTAAATAATAAAGCTAGCGCAAAAGAGAATTTGAATTGCTTCTCCATGTAGCTCCTTTTTTTTGAAGAACATTAATATTCATATTCACTACTCATTCGCAACTTTTGCACAATCAAAAAATTAAGTCAACAGTTGAAAAATTAGTATTCTTTTATAACAAAAAAAGAAGGGCCTCAAACAAGGCCCTTCTTAAAAACTCTAAATATTTTACCTAATCAAATGACACGCCAGCTTTTAACCACAACGCCCATTGAGAAAGTGCACATTTTGAACATCCGTCGTTGTCAGAACCACACGGACTGCACTCACCATCAGATGAACAACTTTCTACAACATTATCACAATCTGTTGGGCAACATGAGTTGCGGTTGCCCCACTCTGCACTGCCACCTACACCAAAATATGGAATGTAACATCCACAATTGTCTTCCCATGTATAGCCAACGTACGCAAATAATTTATGTGAGGTCCCCTTGGTTCGTGCTGCACAAATATCAAGATCTTGTGGTGTTATAAAAATTGGATCCAATGATGTATGTGGTTTTTTATCTCCACCGGCACCAGGAGATTCGTCAAGGAGATAATCACCTTTTTTAAATTTGGCTCCAGAAAAAGGTGTTGCTAATTGTACATTATCAACACCTGGATTTCGTGATGGGCCAATCCCATTAATACCTGCAGCAGGATTTGTTGCAGTATTAATATCCGGACCTACAAAATTATTAGTCCCTTTAAAAAGAGTCGCCTTGCTTTGGGACGGTGAGAGTGGTGCATTAGGTGGATGAACACCGTCATATGTAAATCCATATACATAGGCATCACCCTTGAGAGCCCAACGACAATTGTTGATCAATGGATTATGACAATCATCGCAAGCATCAAAGCG
>JABSSP010000086.1 GCA_013213985.1 Candidatus Babelota bacterium
CGACGATGGAAACGCTCAAGATGCATTAACATATGAAGAATTTGATGATGCTCCAACAAATCAACTCATGGAACTTAACGGTCGCTTATATTTTAGAAAAACAATCATGGACTATTTCATTAAAACTGCTCTACTACAAAACAAATTTATAGACCCATTTACCCAAGAACCAATAGATCCAAAAATACTACATGCATTAATTGATCATTTTAATTTGCCACAAAACATTCTTGATGTAGATCTCACTAATCCTGTATACAAATATCTTAAAGATATACAAAATTATGAATTATCTGGGGTACAATCGCCCGCCCTTGATACGCAACATCAAGCAAACAAAAAACGTTTAATCTATTTTTTCAGAGAACGTAACTACGAATTTGATATGGAATAAGAAAAAACGGAATAAGAAAAAAAGATAAAAAAATGTTGTGACGCAACTTATGTGCCACAACATTTTTTGTATTTTTTACCCGAGCCACATGGACATGGGTCATTGCGGCCAACTTTTTGTTCAGCACGTTTTACGGTGACGGGCTTAGCACCCTTACCTTCAGGCCCTGCAGACGCACCTGAAACCATGCTCATTTCTGCTAATTCTTTTTCTCTACGCTCTTCGAGTGCGTGATCATCAAAACGTTCAAGGTTCAAGTGGAAGATGTGGTGAACAATGTCACGCCGCACGCTGCGCATCATGTCTTTAAACATGGCAAACGCTTCGCGCTTGTATTCAATCAACGGATTTTTTTGTCCCCAGCTGCGTAAACTGATCCCTTCTTTAAGATGATCTAAGTTTACCATGTGCTGTTTCCAGGCTTGGTCAATAGTTTCTAAGAGCAACCATTTTTCAGCATTGTGAACAACCTTTTCATTTTGCTGATTACGATATAATGAATATTTTTCTAACAAGAAGTTAATAAGGTCTTTTTCAAACGTATCAGCATTTTTTATGCTTAATCCCGCATCCCAAAAATGATCTTCAGGTAATCCAGTAATAATACTGAATTCTTTAAAGATGGTTTCTATGCTATCTTTCTTTAGATCACGTTTTGGTGCATGAGCAGCCATTGCATCTTGGACAGCTCCGTCAATAAGATCACGAACAAGACCATAAATAGATTCCTGACTATCAAGAATATCACGACGATATTCGTACACCACGGTACGTTGTTGATTTAAGACATCATCGTATTCAATTAAATTTTTACGAATACCAAAGTTGTATTTTTCTACTTTTTCTTGTGCGCGTTCAATGGTTTTAGAAACAAATTTTGATTCAATTATTTCGTCTTCTTCCATGCCAAACATCTGCATGCGATTTTTCATCGTATCGCCCGCAAAGCGCTTGATTAAATCATCTTCTAATGAAATGTAAAAGCGCGACTCACCATGATCACCCTGCCGCCCTGCACGACCACGCAATTGATTATCAATGCGTCGACTTTCGTGACGTTCGGTTCCTAAAATATACAACCCCCCAGCTTTTAATGATTCAGGAGTTAATTTAATGTCGGTACCACGACCAGCCATGTTGGTTGCAATGGTAATATGGCTCGCTTCACCCGCATGCTCTATAATTTCTGCTTCACGTTGATGCTGTTTTGCGTTTAATACTTCATGTTTAATACCATGCTTTGAAAGAATCGCACTCAACAATTCTGACGTTTCAATAGCAACGGTACCAATTAAAACAGGTTGACCCTTTTTGTACCGTTCTTTAACGTCGTCAACAATTGATTTGTATTTTGCGTTTTTAGTTAAGAAAATATAATCTGACTTATCGCTACGAATCAGCGGTTTATTAGTTGGAACCGCGATAGCCTGTAGCTTGTAAATTTTATAAAATTCTTCTGATTCGGTCATTGCCGTACCGGTCATACCGGCAAGTTTTTTATAGAGTCTAAAGAAATTTTGCAGTGTGATTGAAGCGAGCGTATGTGTTTCTGTTTCTATCTCAACGCCCTCTTTTGCTTCGAGCGCTTGATGCAAGCCATCACTGTAACGGCGACCTGGTAAAATACGTCCGGTGAATTCGTCAACAATTAAAACTTGATTATCTTTAACCACATAATCAACGTCACGTTTAAAAATTTTATTCGCTTTTAACGCTTGCTTGCAATGGTGAAGGATATTAATATTTTCTACTGCATACAAATTATCAACGCGGAAAAAATCTTCTAATTTATCATTGCCTGATTCAGTGAGTAATACGGATCGTTCTTTTTCATCAACTTCGTAATCTTCATCTTTTTTTAATGCTTTAGCTGCACTATTGGCACTCGTATAGTATTTACTTTTTTCGTTAGTGGGGCCTGAAATAATTAATGGCGTTCGCGCTTCGTCAATTAAAATCGAGTCAACTTCGTCAATAATGGCGTAACTTAAATCGCGCTGCACATAATCTGATAAACGATGTTTCATGTTATCGCGCAAATAATCAAAACCAAGTTCATTATTTGTTGCGTATAAAATATCGGCTTGATACGCTTTTTTGCGCTCTGCATCGTCCATGTTGTTTTTTAAACATGCAACTTCAAGACCAAGGAATTCATAAATAGGATTCATCCAATCCGCATCACGATCTGCAAGATAATCGTTAACGGTTACCAAGTGTGCGCCTTTTCCTGACAAAGCATTAAGGTACAGCGGCAATGTAGCAGTTAATGTTTTACCTTCACCGGTTTTCATTTCAATGATTTTGCCTTGGTGCAAAACAATGCCACCCATTAATTGCACATCATAATGGCGCTGGCCAAGTTTCCTTTTTGCTACTTCACGCACAACCGCAAATGCTTCAGGCAAAATATCATCAAGTGTTTTACCTTGACTCAGTTGCTCTCTAAATTCATTTGTTTTAGCAGCAAGTTGTTCGTCAGTAAGACTGCTAATTGCTGGTTCTAAAGAATTAATTTTTTTAACGATAGGCTGCAACTTACGTAGTTCACGCTCGTTGTTTGTACCAAAAACTTTTGCCAATAAGCCCGCAAACATTTTTTTATCCTTATCCATTTTTCTTTATAAAAACCATTTCAAGTGTACGTACGGCCTTTATAAAAAGTAAATAGTACGAGTATTCATATAATTTTTTTGTTCAGTGACAGTAATTTAAATGTACCATAAATAGGCTGATGGGACAATATGATGGCCTACATTATTCTATTCGTATTCTTCGACAAGCTCAGGACGAACGGAGGAAAAACATAAACTGTCTTTATTCTCTCTTTTTTGATAAAGCCTTTTCCGTTCGTCCTGAGTTTGTCGAAGGATACGAATGATGAATATTTTTTACGAATACAACTCTCGATTATATCCTTCACCGGACATGATAGTTTGCTTGACGTATTCAAGATTAGTTATTAAATTTTGCGCTGCACTCAAACGGTCACGATATTTATAGGGAATGTTTGCTATAATATCAGCCAATAAACTCACATCTTTACGCAAAGCAGCGACATAATCAATATACGGATATGAGCTATCCACGTATCTATTTTTTTCTAAGCAGGCTGTACAAAATTCATCTGATAAACGATATGGATTATGTGGATATACACGAATTGCATCAAGTTCTTTGCCATATTTTATCCACATGGTGTCTTCACATTCATATGAAACAAAATACGCATCGTGTTGTCGCATGTATGAGTATACATAATCTAAACGAGGAATAATGTGATCAATGTCGGCCACAAGTGATTTCATTGTTCTGTAGGTATAAGCTCCCACTCCTTCATTAAATCGTACATCTTGCATGCACTCAGCAAGTCGATTGCGATTGAAACGTAATTTTTTTAGTGTTTGATTAATGTACAAAAGATAGATATTTATTGAATCACCACCGCGTTTATGAGTTGCCAATTCATAAAGTAAATCTTCATCAACATCAAGCCAATATTTGTTGCCTCTGTCGTGAGCTTATTCAAAACGGTCTTCGAAAATATCAAGCGCGTCACGATATTTGTCTATGCAGCTATTGTATGCCCTGCGCGCATCCCAAATTATTGTGTCATCTGACGGCCCGGATAAATAATTGTAGAGCATTCCCGCGCTCAATGCACCTACAGCCATTGCTGCCAAAGTTTTAACTTTACTTGATCTCTTGTGTCCATTGCAACGATCATAAGAAGCTGATGCCACATGCACTGACAAAAGACTCAGCATTACAATAAGCGTTTTTGTTTTTTTCATACGAAGTATCATAGTAGATCTTTCTTTAAAAATATAATTTTTTAACTTCGTGGAGGGCCATCAGTACGCGGTCTTGACCCTGGTTGTATTTCATCTTTAAGCATTTCTTCTGACGGAGCGGTTGGTTCAACACGTCGCGGTGGCCCTTCTTGCTGTCCATTATTGTTGTATCCAGGCACACATGCCGGTGGTCGAGGTGCTTGATATTGTTTTAACCTTTCTGCAAGTTCTTTACTTTTTCTATTGCATTGGCTTAATTTAGCCTTGAATTTATTAATTATTTTGGTTTGCTCATCTTTTTCTTTAAAAAGTTGGTTGTTGCAGTTTTCTATCACCCTGTATTTTCTTTGCAATTCGCGCAGTGGCCGTTCTTTGTTTTCAAGTAAGCCTATGGCCGCTTTAGTCGCCGACTCCGCCACTTGAGTTTGTCTTCTAATAGCGTCGGTTTTTGCTTGTTCAACTACAATTGACTGTTGCTTTACTAAACGATCCTGTTTCCGTTGCTCCCGGTCATAATTATTTTTGACTCGTTGTGCTGCAGCTGCTTCTTCTTGTTGATATGCAGTACTTGAAAGTACAAGTTCTGTAAAACGCGTTAAAACTTTTTTAGTGTTTTGTGCAGTATCAACACATTGTGTGTACTGTTCTCTTAGTGCTCGTTCTTCTAACCCAAATGCCGTAGTAATATCGGTGTTCCACTCTTTAACACACCGCGCGAGAGGATAATCACTATTGCCACAACGGGCTTGTGCCAACTGAATTGCTTTTTGCTGAACATCTTTATCGCTCATGCGATTATAATATGAGCCAGACTGTTCAAATTTTTTATAAAGTTCCAATGCTTGTCCATTTTTTTGCCCAAGTTTTTGTGCTGTAAGATGTGCTTGTATATATGACCTATTCATTTGATATGTTTGCTCAATCTTTTCAAGTTTGCTTATCAACTCACCAAGTCTTTCAGCTAATTGAGGCAGTTCGGCTTGTTGTGTTGCATCTTTTTCTTTGCGATTACAATCATTAACCAATGTACGTTGTGTAGTAAGCTGCGAAAGTGAAGATTGAATTTCGTGCACTGCGTTTTCATCAAAGCCTCTCTTAATCATAGCTTCACGCGCCTCGTCTGCCGGCTGTTCGCTTAAGTGAAATAAAGGAGTATAGCGTGCATTTTCTTGATTAAACGTTCGTGAGGCTTGAGCAGCAATTTCAGCGGGTGATTTTTTTTGACTATCGGTACCAAGTTTATAGCCAAAAAGTCCGGCTGCCCCAACAACCACTGACCCAAAAACTATAGTTACTGGTTCAAGAGCCACACAAACAGCTGGCCCTCCAACAAAACTTAACAAAATTGGCAACGCACCGTGCTTGAGTATTTTTTTTGTATACATCGTAGATCCTTCATAATAATTTATGTAAATAACAAAAAGCAAAACATATATAATTGTTATTATACCAAAGGATACATGTAATTTACACAGCCCCCATTTTGGAGCAACTTTACAAAACCACCCCTATAGACTAGCCTAATTGGGATAGGACCATTACGCGGGAGGAAAAATAGACTCATGCCCGAAACAACAAAAGCAAAACAACCTAAAACAAAAAAAGAAATTCACCCACGCGGCCATGTGTTGAGTGTCAGTGGCACTGTTATTGATGTGCAATTTTCCCAAGAACATATGCCCGATATTTTGAATGCACTACACATTATTTTTCCTAAAGGCAGTGATCCTGCGCAAGCAACTATTGAAGTTGCACAACAATTGGGTGACAGCATTGTCCGCTGCATTGCAATTGATAATATTTTCAACATCAGTCGTGGACTATCCGTTATTGACACAGGTTCACCCATTAAAGTTCCTGTCGGCAATGAAGTGCTTGGTCGCCTCTTCAACGTGTTGGGCCAGACAATTGATAACAAACCTCCGCTGCATGTAAAAAAAAAATGGTCAATTTATCGCCAAGCACCACCACTTGTTCAACAAAAAATAGCAAACGAAATTCAAGAAACAGGCATTAAGATCATCGAC
>JABSSP010000087.1 GCA_013213985.1 Candidatus Babelota bacterium
GAATGTCATCAACATCAAAGGGGCTACGTCGACTAGCTTCCATCAATATCAGTTCATCACTTGACTGGCCTTGAACTCTTTTGAGTTTTATTCTATCCGCAATCACCCCATATGACCAAGAAAGAGCAAAGTTAACGGATTTGAACTTTCCCTTTTGATCCGTTTTTTTTACGAGTGATGTAATAGCATACAAAAGCTCATCTCTGTTTTTTATTTCACCATTTTCGAGGGTAGGTTCTGTAAAAACATGGATTCCGGCTCCTTTTAAAACAGGTCCCTCTGGGGTGTGTGCAATATAAACGATTTTCACGCTGTGATTGCCAATATCCAAACCAACACTGATTGGGTTTCCCCTGATGAGACGTAATGTATGTTCTTTAAGTTTCAAGCTTTCAGTTCCCTCTGATTATGAACACCTAGGTGTGATTGGCCTTGGCCAGTTTCGTTCTTGTTTTCTGTATTATCCCTAATTAGAAAATTTAATTTTACTTTCATCCATAAAAGTCACACGTAATTGTACTATTAAAGCTTCACTTTCGGTATTGCAATGTGTTCAAAAAGTGGGGGAAAGGTGATAAAACGGCCAATATAGGCCAAAAACGAGGTAAAATTAAGTATTTTTTTTAAGGGATGTATCTTAGGTTTTGGGGCGTGAATGAGGGGTATACAACATGTAGTTACATCAAAAATATGAACCACAATCAATCACCTAGAAAAAAGTATCAGCGAAATTGAGAATCCATTCTACTTTTTTCAAAAACAAATCGAACTACCTTTTCTTGGACGGCAGTTTCGATTTCATTAAACTTTAATCGGTGCACAAAAACCTTTTCTTGGTTGCCCGCTTCATGTATGCTGAGTATATCTGCTTGGATACCTCTGAGAGAAGACCCGGGTAAATCAAAATTTAAACTTAGCGTAGAACCGGCGATGAGTTTACTATTCATTCGAAGTGCGATACCGCCTCCACTTATGTCGATGATCCTACCGTCAAAAATAGTTCCCCTAGAAAATTTAATCTCCTTAGTTTTTTCATTATTTTCTTTATTGACCTCAGCTTCTTCATCTAGCTCAGGTTCTTTGAGAAGGGTAACCTTACAGGGGATATTTACGTCTATCCTAACCCAATTTCGTAGTTGTTTTCTATGAAATACGTTACTGTGATTTAATTCGAGCGTGAGGCCTGTATTACTTATAATTTGAGTGTCAATTCGGTATTCAGCATCCCCAGGTCTTATGTGCCATATGCTAATATTTTTTCCATCAGAGAGACCTTTGAAACTTCCTTCTTTTGTAGTTAAGCTCCAACTTTCTTCGTCTAAGCTTTTAATCGTGCATTTGAAAAAAATATCTTCATTTTTTTTAATGTTTACGGGAATTCCCATATTGAGCTGACGTGAAGAGGTTAAATGGGATTCAACAGGTAGTCTTGAATAGCCCATTTTTTGACGTAAATTGTAAAGCTTATCATAGGGAATGTTTTTTTCATTGCCTGCTTTTTTACTTTTTTGGATAAAAAGCTCAACACAGTCTTCATATAGGTTGGGAACCTGAAATACAATATCAGCTTGGTTTAAATCCCCTGCTTCAATGAGGGTTTTCATCAGTTCTATTTGTGTTACGTTCAGATTACGTGATTTGGCAAGTTCGCTAAAATTTTTCC
>JABSSP010000088.1 GCA_013213985.1 Candidatus Babelota bacterium
ATAAACAAAGTTCCTAATCTTACCGAGCGTTATTCTATTACTGCATTGCCTACAGTGCTTATATTTGAGCCTTCTTGCACGCAACCTGCCTATATAATTACAGGACCTACAAGAGATGATCTCGACTCAAAAATAAAGAAAGTTTTGTTAAAAAAAAAGTAACTCAGTATTGAATAACAAGTTATTGATTACTCTACGTCTGAGTTCGCTTTCTTTATACTCTCTAACTGGGCCCCCACGCTAAATTCAAGATTGATAAAAGGAAATACTAGTCAAGCCTCTGAAATCACCTTTTGTTGCCATAGTTGTGGAGGCTCTAGTAATATCGCTGATAAAATACACTCAATGAGTATATGTGATCATACAATAATAGGTTTTAATTTTCCCGATTATAATATTACTGATGAATCTGATCACAGAAAAATGGCCTATGGGACTGTTGATGAAATTTTACCATTGCTTTATATTCTAAATTTTTATGTATGCAATCAGGACATAGAAAAGATAAACCTTTATGGTGTTTCTTCAGGAGGTGGAGCTGTAATAAACGCGCTTGCCATCCTCAATAAGTATTCTTATCAAGATGAATTGCAACTCATAGGCATTACCCATAAAAACGCAAAAAAAATACTTTCAGCAATTGAAAAAGGTATCGTGATTCTTGAATGTCCTCTCAAATCTGTACAAAAAATTATTGATTTTATGGGTGCTACAGAAAACCTCCTCTATTACCACCAAAACTACGAAGCAAATCACCTAAATCCTATTACTACTGTACAACAACTAATCAATTTAAAGCTTACCATTTTATTACACTTCACTAACCCAGATGAAGTATTAAGTAATCGAGATGATGTGCTATTTATTGACCGATTGAAACAGGCAAATAAAGGAATAACACATATTACTACTGATACTCATAGTGGTCACTCAAAATTTCATGCCGAGTTATGGAGACGTTATAAGCAAATTAAATAGCAACGATTTACAAAATCTGAAATATTTTGAATTTCACAATTCGCTTAAAGCTGCTTGAAGAAACTTACGAAGTAATTGTTGCAAAAGATTGCAAAGAATTACTTCGTGAACTTGCAGTTCTCTATGAGGTGATCGATTCCATTGCCGTAGTGCGTCGGATTCAAAAAATGATTCTATAGGCCCCTCTTATTACATTTCTTGCTTATAGAGCAATCTAATTGCCTCACAAATAAGCGCTGATTTATCAATCTTTTGATTCGCCTGTAGATATTTTATATATACCTGGGAAGCCGGGTGAAGTTGAGGTGAGAAAGATCATCATCTACTTTTGATGCATTTTAAATTAAACATTCATCAACATCCAGAGCTGGTTCAGAAGCTGTTTTATTCTGCTTGTATTTTTGATTCCATTGATCCGTCAACGCTATAACATCAGATGTCCTATCATCTAAAGAAATCAAATGGGATGCATGCTGTTTTAAAATAGGCAGCGATAATACATAAACAAATGGCAATGACATCAGATGTATTAACCGAGGATATAGTGGCCAATCACTGGTGTCTGGAGAATATAAACGATGTAAAATTTTTTTTCCATCTACAGGGTGAGCACCAGCATCAAGA
Organism: Candidatus Babelota bacterium; assembly: GCA_013213985.1. Taxonomy (GTDB): domain Bacteria; phylum Babelota; class Babeliae; order Babelales; family Vermiphilaceae; genus JABSSP01. The sequence continues at coordinate 1,603 of JABSSP010000088.1, forward strand.
ACCGCTCCCTGGTCTGCCTCTCGCTCCTGTGCCTGACAATATTGACCCTGCAATAAACCCCAAAAGCTTATCGTAGCCATACCAGAGACATCCCAACCATTCAAAAAGTACCGACGCAAAATACTATCCTTCTTAATTGAAATTGAGTCTGGCTCCACGAGCTTTTTACATACAGCAGAGGCCACTGATAGCATCCACACTACACCCATTTTTTTCCAAGCATGATTTTTAGCATGATGAGTTAACTCGTGCCCCATTACAAATCTTTTTTCTTCTTCGCTCATCTTATTCAATTCAGAATCGTTAAAATAGGTTCTGTTAAAAAGCTGCACAGTAAGCGCATTATTGTACCCTTAAAAAAATCGCATCAAAAACCCCGAATTTTTTGCCTTTACCTCACGATCTGCAATTCCCAACGATCGTGCAACCTCATTGAAAAGTTTTACATTGTTCGGAGAAAGATCTCCCTTGGCCAACAAAAAGTCTGTGCAATTCCCAAGTTTACTCAAAAAAAAATACCACGGCGATGTGGAAAATGTCCCCCCTGCTGCAGTCTGAGCATTCAAATTAACTGTTTGGCCTACAAGCAAAATAGTCGCAAGTAAAAATGGCTTAAGCATAACGCTTTTCTTCATAAAATGACATCCCATATAATTAGTAATAAAAATAGATTAGGTAATAAAAACTTACCTAGTGAAGGACATCCAAAAATAAGTGGTCAGCCATACGAAGCCTTGGCGAAGTATGGCGTCTCTTCTGTGACTATTTTAGAATTTCCTCGAAAGTTAACAGTAAAAAGATATATAAAAACACAAAATAGATAATCCCATTTAATACAATTACTATTTTATTAAATTTGACAATAAATTCAAGTTATTGAGAATTATAGGCGCTATATAAAACACCTTACAAGTTTCAATTAGAAAACTATAACCTATGAATAGATATCCTTTAGGTGTTTTAAGGTATAATTTTCCACGATTTTAGATCCGTGGTTTTGTAATCAATGAATAATGCCCACTTATACCACTGCTGAAAAATAGCGGTTATAAGTGGGTATCTAAATCAATTCCCATCTAATATGATGCTTAAAATGACAAAAATTTGATAGCTAAGATTAATAATAAACAATCATAAATTATATCAATAGATTCTAATGTATCAGGCTATGTAATTGCTCTATCCTAAATACTCTAGAGTTAAAGTTATTCTATAGGGCCCTATTTTTACATTTCTTGCTTATAGAGCAGTCTAATTGCCTCACAAATAAGCGCTGATTTATCAACCTTTTGATTCGCCTGTAGATATTTTATATATACCTGCCTAAGCTTAGTATTTGCTTCTCCAGTAAGGTAAAAAGTTGCCTTAGACTTTCTTGTCGCCTTACCAGTATGTTGATTTGCTGGCACATCACTATGCTTACTTCCTGGTATAGAGGCTTGGCCCTGTACTGGCATAACGGTTAATTCATTTACAGGCTTACTGGCCTGTTGATTTGCTGTTTTACTGTTATGCTTGTCTATCGACTTAACTACTTGTTTCTTTACTGGCTTGCTTGTATGTTGACTTGCTGTTTGACTGTCTTGTTTACTAACTGGTGTATCATAATCGTCAAAAGAAAGCTTTTTCTTAAGTTCTTTGGATGCTTTTGAAATGTTACTCATAATGTTATCCCTTTATTCAAACTATATGAATTAGAGTTGTAATTAGTATAGTTTTTTCTTGAGATGTAATTTATCGTTTTCTTTACGTGATAATCGAGTTCTTATTCTTTATCAGTGCAGGGTGAAGTTTAATGAAATTTATTAAAAAATTTAATGAACTTACGATTAATGATGTTGAACTTGTGGGCGGAAAAAACGCTTCACTCGGTCAAATGATTCGCGAATTAAGTGCACAAGGCATTCGCATTGCCGACGGGTTTGCGGTGACATCAGACGCGTATTGGCATTATGTAAAGCACAATAACATGCTCGATGATATGAAAAATATTTTTGAAAAAAACAAAAATATTACCAGCGACGCACAACAATTAAAAAAAGTTGGCAGCGCGCTCAGAGAATTATTTGTTAGTGCATCGATGCCTAAAGATTTAGAACAAGAAATTATTCAAGCATATCACGAGCTTTCAAAACAATATGGTCAGGATGCCACAGATGTTGCAGTGCGCTCGTCAGCAACAGCAGAAGATTTACCCGGTGCTTCATTTGCGGGACAACAAGAAACATTTTTAAATGTATTGGGCGATGAACAACTGCTTGAAAGTTGTAAAAAAAGTTTGGCGTCACTTTTTACTGATCGTGCAATTATTTATCGAATAGAAAAAGGGTTTGATCATTTTAACGTTGCACTTTCAATTGGCGTGCAAAAAATGATTCGCTCTGACTTAGCAAGTTCGGGTGTTGCGTTTTCACTAGATACTCAAACGGGATTTAAAAACGTGGTAATGATTGAGTCGTCATACGGACTTGGTGAAACGATTGTTAAGGGAATCGTAAGACCAGATGAATTTACGGTCTTTAAAACAACACTTGAAAAAGGATATAAACCAATTATTGATAAAAAACTTGGCGATAAAAAAATAAAAATTATTTACGGGGATAATTTTGGTGAAAACTTAAAAGAAGTTAACGTTTCAGATGAATTAAAAAATACCTTTTCTTTAAATGACGACAAGATTTTAGAATTGGCAAAGGCAACCGTTATTATTGAAAATCATTATAGTGACATCAACAATAAATGGACGCCTATGGATGTTGAGTGGGCGCAAGACGGGCGTGATGGGCTGATGTATATTCTTCAAGCACGTCCAGAAACTGTTCACAGTTTTGAAAAAAATAAAACTTTACTTAAAGAATACAATTTAAACGCAAAACAAAAACCAAAAATAGTATTACAAGGCTTAAGTGTTGGACAAAAAATTGCATCAGGTGTTGTGCGTGTTATTGATTCTGTTAATGAAATTGATCAAGTGCAAGAGGGTGATATTTTAGTTACGCACATGAGTGATCCTGATTGGGTTCCTGCAATGCGCAAGGTTGCCGGTATTATAACCGAACAAGGCGGACGAACATGTCATGCTGCAATTGTGAGCCGTGAATTAGGAATTCCTTCAATCGTTGGTGCCCACGATGCAATGAAAAAACTTTCTTCAGGGCAAACAATAACAATGGATTGTTCGCAAGGCAGGACTGGTTTTATCTACGAGGGCGATGTTCCGTTTGAAATTGTGGAAAAAAAAGTACCCGACATAAAATTACCTATCGATGTAATGGTGAACATTGGCGATCCGGCAAGTGCCTTTAAGATATCGCAATTGCCTGTTTCAGGTGTTGGTCTTGCGCGTCTTGAATTTATTATTTCCAACACAATTAAAGTGCATCCCATGGCGGCAATACAAACAGAAAAAGTGTTAGATGAAAAAATAAAAAACGAAATTAAAAAGTTAGCAGCGCCGTACGATTCTTTAAAAGATTTTTTTGTTAATAGGCTTTCATATGGCGTAGGAACCATTGCCGCTGCATTTTATCCTCGACCGGTTATTGTGCGCCTTTCTGATTTTAAAAGTAATGAATATCGCGGATTGTTGGGCGGTGATTATTTTGAAGTGCTAGAAGAAAATCCCACCCTTGGTTTACGTGGTGCATCGCGGTATTATCATGAATCATATCGAGATGCATTCGCACTTGAATGTAAGGCGATCAAAAAAGCCCGAGAAACGCTGGGACTTTCAAACATATGGGTTATGGTCCCCTTTATACGAACTGTCAAGGAAGGCGAGCTTGTGTTGCAATCAATGGCATCTCATGGATTAGCTAAAGGTGCTGACGATTTGAAGGTGATCATGATGGCTGAGATTCCGTCGGATGTTATTTTAGTTGATGATTTTAGCGCATTATTTGATGGCTTTTCCATTGGTTCAAATGATCTTACTCAGTTGACCCTGGGTGTTGATCGTGATTCTGCGCAGCTGCAAAACCTTTTTGACGAACGTGATCCTGCGTTTCTCGCCGCACTTGAGCGCCAGAACGAAAACCGCTGGCAGCGGGCTCGGATGATCGCCGACAGGCTAAGCCGCCTGAACGTAGACCAGCTTCTTGAGCGGGCGACGAAAGTGGCCGGAGGGGACGTGCCCGGGCGCCCGCATTTTGCCGAAGTTCTGGTGGAAGACGGTGTTGTACCCAAGGTGGCGCACGCATTTAAACGGTATCTGGGAACTGGCAAGCC
>JABSSP010000089.1 GCA_013213985.1 Candidatus Babelota bacterium
AAGTTAAATCAGTATCTAAGAGATTAGGTATAGATTTGATTTTCCCTTGATTAGGCGTTAAAACTTGGTTGAGGGTTTTTTTTGACTTTTTTCGATTCGAAAATTGGCTCTAGATGGGCGTATCGATATTAATTTAATTTCATATTGAAAATATCTTGACTTCACATTGTTACAATTGGTAATATTGAACTATAGAGATGGAGTATTCCATAAGGTTGAAATTACTAGATTTTCAGGGTTGATCTCTGATAAAAAGAAAAAAATTAGACCAATATCTGGATTATTCACCTTTTTAAAGCGAATAAGACCAGTATGGGTGTAATTTTCCCTCAATTAGGTGTTAAAACCTTGTTGGGGTTTTTTTTTGTGCCTCTGAGAGCCCTCTTTTTGCTAAAAATGGTAATTGTGGCACACTGAAAGATATATGTGGTACATTTTGGGCCCACAGCCAATACCCATTTCATTATCTATAATTTTGACCAATTTCAGGAGTTTTGATGGCACAAATCGATAGAACTTTAATACAGGCAGTCAGAGATCGTACCGGTCTTGGTATGATGGACTGTAAAAAAGCCCTTGTAGAAGCCGGTGGCGATGTTGAAAAAGCAATCGACCTTCTACGTAAAAAGGGTAGCGCTGTTGCGGCAAAGCGTGCCTCCAAAGATACTGGCGAAGGAATTGTACACGCGTATATTCACCCAGGCAGCCGTGTAGGTGTTCTTGTTGAACTAAACTGTGAAACAGATTTTGTTGCCAATACTGACGATGTCATAAAGCTCGCACAAGACCTTGGCATGCATATTGCGGCAATGCGTCCGCTGTATCTTGCACCAGAAGATATTGACCCTAAATTTCTTGAGCATGAAAAACAAGTATTTAAAGAGCAACTTCTTGAATCAGGTAAGCCAGAAAAACTTATCGACAAAATCGTCGAAGGTAAAGTGAATAAACTCTACAGTGACATCTGTCTTTTAAAGCAATCATTTGTTAAGAATGACCAATTCACGGTAGAAGAGCTTGTACAAAACGTTATGGCTAAAACAGGTGAAAAGATTAAAATACGCCGCTTTGCTCGTTATGAAATAGGCGCATAACACATTCAATAGAGGAACATAGCATGTCGACTCAGATTGATATTATTGAAAACGATGTAAAAAGTTTCCGTATACCCATAGAAACTGAAATGGAAAAAATCATCAAATACTTTGAAGGTGAATTGTCTAAACTCAGAACCGGTAGAGCGCATGCTTCTTTAGTAGAAGAAATACGCGTTTCAGCTTACGGACAAGCACCTGCACCATTAAAAACACTTGCTGCAATTAGTACGCCCGAACCTCGTCTTATTGTTGTTCAGCCTTGGGATATAAGCATCATTGATGATATTGAAAAGGGCATTCAAACGTCTGACCTAGGTGTAACTCCGGTAAATGATGGAAAAATAATCCGTCTTCGGCTACCTGAAATGAGCGCTTCTCAAAGAACTGATCTGGCTAAAATTCTTAATAAAAAGCTAGAAGAAAGCCGATCACGTCTGAGAAACATCAGAAAAGATTTTAATAACACAATACGTGATGCTAAAAAAAATAAAACTATCTCTGAAGATTTTTCAAATCGCCTTGCAGACGTCTTACAAGAAGTAACTGATAAATTCATTAAGAATGTTGAACAGATAGCCCAAGTAAAAGAGAAAGCCATTACCACTGTCTAATTTCTCCCCGGCCTCAAAACCGGGGATTTTTACAAATCCTAATTTCAAAAAAGTTTTCTTTATTTTATTAGCCCTTGTGATACACTGATTAACTGAATATAGTAGCAGCATGAGCTGCTAGCTCAATTGGCAGAGCAACAGACTCTTAATCTGTAGGTTCTTGGTTCGATTCCAAGGCAGCTCACCAACTTGTTCACGGTGGCGCAGGAGTGGCGAAATTGGTAGACGCGCTGGATTTAGGATCCAGTCCCCGTGAGGGGGTGGGGGTTCAAGTCCCTCCTCCTGTACCAATATAATAAAAAGGAGAGTCGGTGATTCATAGTGAACGCAATCACCAGACGTTTAAGCTTGAAATTGATCATAGGGATCCCATTTTTTGCTGCGCAACCGTTGTGGTGCCACGAAATTTTGTCAACGAAGTATATCACGAGGCAGCACGTTCCCAACAAAAACATGCCCAAACGCCTGGTTTCAATAAAGGTAATGTCCCTCTTGGATACATAAAAGCCAATTTTAAAGATCACATTGTGTCACAAGTCAAAGAATTTTTACTTCGCTTTTGTATAACTAGTTTTTTGCGTGAGCAATTTCATAAAAAAAAAATAATCGTTGCTGGTAGTCCTCGGCTCAGATCAATCATGCTTGCCCCTGACCAAGATGCCCGTTTTTCTTTTGAATTTTCTATTTTTACTCCTTTGCCACTTTGGGAGTGGCGTTATTTACCATTTAAAACACCAAAAAGAAAAAAATATCGGGATCTAGATCGGCAAGTAGAACAGTTTATTAAACACGAAAAAACTTTGTACAAACAACATAATTATGAGTCAGTTACAGTCGGCGATTGGGTACACTTTTCCTTAAGCTTTACCGATCCTGATGAAAAACCATTATTGAATAGCCACGAAGAACAACTTTGGCTCAAAATCGGAAATGAAGAAGCAGATAGTGCACTGCATGATTTATTCATTGGTAAGCATATTGGAGATTCCTTTTGTACCTCAAACAAAGGACTGCAAGAATGCTTTGGCGACCAACTGAATACCGATTACAATTTCTTTGTAAAAATTAAAGAGATATCGTACGATGCATTTTTTGATTTTGATCAGTTCAAAAAACAATTTCGTATTAAAAATAATAAAGATATGTTACAAAAAATCGTTGAAGTTTTTTCTTATAGAAACGATATGTCACAACGACGCACAATAGCAGAAGAATCTCTCAAGTTATTACTCAGCAGGCATCGTTTTACCGTGCCTAATCATTTTATATTACGTCAACAGGAAGCTATTCTGAATGCAGTAAATAAAAATCCTGATTATCATGTCTACCGAACTCAAAGGGATTTTGAGTCCCGTTTAAAACAGCTCGCAGAAAAACAAGTCCAAGAAAAATTACTTCTTGAACAATTAATTTATCACGAGAAAATCAACATCACCATTAAGGATGTGAAGGCATATCTCAACTTGTTAAAACGTCCTCGTACTAAAGAATTTTTCTATTTTGATCCTCCCATTTCAAAAATCAAAGGACGAGAATTACCCCTTTCACATGAAGAACTTAAACATATTTGTTTGCGTGAAAAGGCACTTAATTTTGTAATTTATCATCTG
>JABSSP010000009.1 GCA_013213985.1 Candidatus Babelota bacterium
TTCTTTTTTTAGTTCTTTTTTATCACGCTCTGATGCATCTACCGCATAAGGAACTACTGCATTACGCAAGAAATATTTTACTGGAATTATTTCAAGATGTTCTTCGTGATACGCAACAATGTCACGTTCTGGAACAATACATCTGCTCATTACTTTATAACTTACGAGCTGATTAACTGCCTTCATTTTAGCAAATTTATCGCGTCCTTCTTTTTCAGAACAACCGGCAGCTTCAAAAATACCTTTCAATTCTACATAGCTCACGCCCTGGTCTTCGGCAACTTTTTTTAAATCGCGTTCTATTGCCTCTTCTGAAAAGACCATATTATAACTTTTGGCTTTGTTATAAATAAGAGCTTCGTCTTTGAGTTCTTCAAGCGTATGCTGCTCACCATCGATGCCCGGACGAACTTGATCAGAATGAGTAATAATGGTGTCACCAACTTTTGCAACAATACGATCCACTAAAATGAGTTCATCACTGTACTCTTCATCCTGATTGGCTACTTGTGTAGAAGAATCATTTTTGTCTTCGCAAACTTCTTGTCCTTCACACGCTATGCGCGTTGTTTCATCTTTAGGTCTATCCTGTTGGACATCATCGTCCTTTTCATCTGAGATAACATCATCCGAAGTCTGTGCAACAGTTAAAGTTTGAACCGCATCATCAATGGAAGTATCGCTTGTCTCGGTTACGTCTACACTGTCATCTGTCGCATACACAAAAACAGTGCAAGCAAAAAAAACAGAACATGCTGCTACAATTAAATAATTTTGTTTATCTCTTTTTTTTCTTACCATGTTTTATCCATTCATCTGCTCATCATAAAAAATTAGGGGCTCAAGTGAGCCCCCTTCTATGCTTTTAGTATACCACAATTACGCGGCGTGTGTCATACCCATTGGTGATTCATCTTGAGTATCAATTACATCGCAAGCATCGGCTTGTATTTGTTCTGATTGCTCAGCTTCTTGTTGCGCTTGCAACGCTGCTTGATGTTCTTCAATTGCCTTCCTCATGATCTCAGCCCGCTCTTCTTGCTTTTGAGCAAAGTAGTCAGTATTAATTGCAACATTATATTCTTCTTTCAGGCCTTCGATTGCATCTTTAATTACTTCAGCTTGTTTTCTTTGTTTCACGCTTTGTTCGAGCTCATCTTTTATTTCAGCAAATGGACGATATTTTTTGTCTTCCTTTTCAATCGCGTTAATCACCCAGTATGAATCGTCAGCCTGCACCATTTCAATTGATGGGAATGTGGTCATTTTTTCAAGTGCATCACGAATTTCTTTGTCGACACCCACACTTATGTTATTAACTAATCTGAAATTGCGACGCTTTTCATCTAAATCACCTTCTTTAACAAGCGAATCAAATTTTGTAGCATTGCCTTTTACTTTGTCAAAGAATGCTGTTGCTTCGTCCTGTGAACCGAATTCAACACCCACAGTATTTATACCACCTTGTGAAAGTAAAATTCCAGAAATTTCGTCTTTATTTTCTTCATAGAACTCTTTAACTTCTGAGGTTGTAACTTCCACAGGAAACTCTTTTCTAAAATATTGTCCATCAACCACTTGCCTGCCCATTTTCAGGATATCTTCAAGAGCTTTTTTGTAATCTGGGGTTTGGTCGATACCTTTTTCTTTTACATAACGTTCAGCGATATAATTTGCTGACAACGCATTAAGGTATTGTTGTTCAACAAATTCTGGCCTCATCATATGAGCCATTTGCATGCGCGGATCTTTTTCTAAAAGTACTTGCAACTCTTCATCAAACATTTTTTTTGTAATGAGTGGTGTACCTTCCATGCTGACTAAAACTTCACTCCCGTCATCTGCAGCCGGCTTACACGCTGCAACAGCATCATTAGAAGATGGCGCAGAAGCATCAACCTTCTTAGATCCTGGCCACTCACAACCCGGTAGTAAAACTATAATGCTCAATAAACAAGCAAGTGATAGTTGCTGTTGTGTAAAGATTTTTCTTTTCATATTGTTCCCTTTTAATTATTTTTTTGGAAAAACTATTTTTTCTCGGCATTATGGCTATACAACTTGCAGATATGCTACCACAGAATGTGCTGACTGACAAGACAAAATAACGATCACCACTCATAAAAAAATCTATGAACTATTGATATAAAACTTAATTTAATAAAAGTTTCTTTTAAACTAACAGCATAATTATGTTCCTTGCAGCAACTACATAGGAGAAAAAGATGATGACAGTGGGGATGATCAGCAGGTCGACGATGATGCTTAAGAAGTTTGAATTATAATGCTCTACACGCAACAACTGCGGTAATTGAGCTTGGCCTTAGTTTAATTAATTCTCGTGCAGCAGCATGCAGTGTTGCGCCCGTAGTCATAACATCGTCAACAAGTAAAAGATGCTTATCTTTGTACAATGCACGATCAACTTTTTTAAGTGAAAAAGCACCTTTAAGATTTGTAATGCGTTGCTCTTGTGTCAAATCAGATTGAAATTGCGTGTGGCGATTTCTTTTTAAAATATCTGCTAATTGAACACCACATTGTTCATGCAAATACAACGCCATTTCATATGATTGATTAAAGCCACGCGATGCACGACGCATCCAATGCAACGGAACAGAAATTATATAATCATACTTTTGCAATTGCACCTGCGGCATCGCCAAAATTAATTGTGCAAGTTGTTTACTTGAAACAACACAACTCCACCGTTTTGCCAATATTAATTTTTTAAGTGGGTCTTTATATGCACCGACAGCAAAAACTTTTAAGCCATACTTTTTTGTGACTTCCAAGTTGCAAGAAACGACTTGCTGTATTTTGTTTGTGCACACGTCACAAAAAACGGTTCTTTTTTCTAAAAAAAGATTGCAAAAATTACACGCAGGTGGCGCAATAAAGTCACATAAAAAACGACCCGATGTTTTTAATGCATTTGTAATATGTCTAGGCGTAAAATAACGAGAAATTAATTTAAACAACGTAGCGACCGAAATAAATTAAAAGATGTAAAACAATGTTGCTATAGATACCTGCTACTACATCATCTAAAATAACCCCACGTGCACCATGCATCAACTCAATGCGATTGATTCCAAAAAATTTAGTGATATCAAAAAAACGAAATAAAAAAAAACCAATAAGAATTCGTTGTGGCGTCACTTCAATGCCAATAAATGTAATTAAAAAACCAACAAGTTCGTCAATCACAATTTCTGAAGGATCATTGCCATTATCTAACAACGCAAGTGCTCGATCAACAATAGGAAAACTGACTAAAAAAATAATGAAAGTCACGAACGTATAAGCAACAATATTCAAGTTCAATTGACCAAGAAAATAAACAAGTGGAACTGTTGCAAGAGTGCCCACAGTTCCAGGAAATATAAAATACCCACACGGTCCAAGCGTCGCTAACAACGCCCAAAAAGAAAATAGCTGTTTCATTGTTCCCTATAATTTTGAATCAACATAATCAGAACACCAACAACAATAAAACAATCTGCTACATTAAAAACTGGCCACGACCATTTACCGTATGACAACAAAACAAAATCAATCACACCGCGATGAAGAATGCGATCCATTAGATTAGACAACGCGCCAGTCAAAACTAATGTTTCTGCAATAATAATTTTACCTTGTTGCAAACGGCACATTATATGATAGACAAGAGCAAAACATAAAAGTGCAATGCACACAGTAAAAAAATGATACACATATGTGCCAGATGAATTAAATAAGCCCCATGATATACCACAATTAAAAACTAAACTAAAACTTAGAAAGTCATTAACTTCATATGCATGCACAAAATGTTTGATCGCAAATAATTTAGTATATCGATCAAAGAAAAACAAAATACCAAAAAGTGCAAAGTAATAACGGGATAAAAAACGAGCTATCATCGAATTATTGCACCAAGATTTTGTAACCGATCAACTGCTTTTTCCCAAATAACATCTGCCTCTTCTTTGGTCAGTGTTTTATTAGAATCAGTAATCACAAAACGGATGGTCAACGACTTTTTGTCTTCCCATTCTTTTTTCTGGAAAAAATCAACTAACCTCACTGAAGAAATACGATTATCAATTTCAGCAATAACGTCAGAAACTTGTGCGACCGTTAATTCAAGTGGCACCAACATACTAATGTCACGATCAATTGAAGGATACTTACTTGCAGGCTTATAAACAGGAACAGGGTGCCGATAGTTAAGTAAATAATCACCATCAAGTTCAAAAATAAACGCGTCACCTTGCGCAACCGATTCAAAAAATGAATGATTTACGTTTCCTGCAGTTCCAATGTTTTTTCCATTGTGCACGATGCACGCAGTTTTGTTTGAATTAAACCATGGAGCTAATGGACCGTCGACTTTTTGCCATTCGACGTTTAATTTTAGTCCATCAAATAATGTCGTTAGGTTTGCTTTGGCATCATAAAAATCAACAGTATTTTTTTGATCAAAAACGATTCCTGAAAGTGCTTTTTTTTCTTGCACTTGTGGATCTTTTTTCCAAATGCGACCCCATTCAAAAAAACGTACATAATTATACTCACCACTATGATCACGAACTGCTTTAAAAAGATTAGGAATTAATGAAGTAACTAGTCGTCGCCAGTTTTCTGAAACAGGACTTTTTACTTCTAATGTTTTTCCCGGATCCCAATTGATGGAACGCAAAAAACTTTCGTCAAAAAAAGCGTATTGCTGCAATTCGCGCATTGCAAGCGCAGACGCCATTAGTTGCTTAATCGTGCGCACGCGCATGACATCACTGATATCAAATGTTGCCATTTGTCGGGTTGGTAAAACATATGGAATATTGGCATACCCAAAAAAGCGAACTACTTCTTCAACCAAATCTTCTTTGATTGTAATATCTTTAGTACTCCTAAATGGCGGAACTTCAACTTTATACGTTAAGTCAGTACCTTTGCCCTCTTTTTTTACACCAAAACCTAATTTTTCAAAAGTTGTGCACACAAAATCAAAAGCAACGGTTGTTCCAATTTGATTTTCTATAAACGAATGTTTGATTGTTATTTCTTTTGGCTCTGCACGTTTACCTAAAGAAATAATATCATGAGTGATTTGTAACGGTATATCCGAGTCAGTAATTAATTTTAAAAAACGACGAATACCCGTAACATTTTGATTTGGATCTAAACTTTTTTCAAACCGTGCAGACGCTTCAGTTCGTACTTTAAACCGCGCTGATGTTCGACGGACTGTTTGTGCATTAAAACATGCTGATTCAATAAATAAAGAAGTAGTTTCAGGATTAATCCCACTGTTGCTGCCACCCATAATACCTGCAAGCGCAAGCGGTTTTTCACCATCGGTGACAACAAGATCGTCACTTGATAATTCTATTTTTTGTCCGTCGAGCAATGTTAATTTTTCTTTGTTCTGTGCGTTGCGAATGACAACTTTTTTTGTTGGAATTTCTTGTGCATCGAACGCATGCATTGGCTGACTTATATCAAGCATTACATAATTCGTCATATCAACCACGACATCAATGGAACGGCTATCAACACGCGATAGTCTACTTGTCATCCATAACAATGCAGGTCGGTTTTCAATATGTTCAACAAACAACCCGGCAAAACGTCTGCATGCTTTGTCATTTTCTACTTTGATAGCAAACGGATAATCCTTCTGACTCACGCCACTTAAAGGATAATTTTTTATTTCTGTATGGGTGATAAAATCTACCAGTGGTTTGAACGGTACATTTAAAATTGCTGCAACTTCACGCGCAACACCACGATGTCCCCACATGTCAGGACGGTTGGTCACAGATTTGTTATCTAGGTCTAAAATATAATCTTTAGTTTCAAAATGTTTTTTCCATTTTCCTGCAAAGTGCTTATCATCACAAGAGAGTCTAGGAATAATCATTTCTTTATCACCACCTAAATTAATTGAAGTCGCCCAACGCACATCGTCGCCATCTTTTTTAATTAAAAAAATAGCATCTTTTTGTGTATCAGAACGCGTAGGCAGAGTGTAATGAGCATCCCACTCGTCACTATGAACTTTAGTTGTGTCACCGTCTGCTAACGTAACACGCGCAAACGAAAGACTATCTAAATCAACTTCTACTTTTTTAAAACCTTCAATCTCTGCTGTCATTTCATTAAATTTTGCAACGAGTTCCGCTACATCAATAGAATGCCAATCCGCATCGATGTGATCAAAAATCCAGGCCAGTGATAATTTCATGGAAACATTACCTTTTATCTAAGAAATTTAGCTACTTTTTATGATACGATAAAAAGGAAAAAGCTTCAATGTATACCACACGCCAATCATTCAACTAAGTTACGGCGCGCCTCTTCTTGTCGTTTTTGTTTATAGTCAACGAGCATACATCTAAAAAGAACTGAAGAACGAAGTGGTACGTAAACCTGCCCTCCTGGCACCTGCCTTTTTCTAACTTGTTCACGATTTTCCTTTCTTGACAGAGTTAGAAAAATACTTTTCTTATTTGAGTCTTTGACGGTATTTGAACATACTGAGGTAGGCTTGTCAAAAGGTCCGTACTTTTGAATTAGAAAAAAGGAGTAAAATAGTGAAAGTAACTTTGTCAGTCATTAAAGCGGATGTTGGTTCAATTGGTGGTCACACT
>JABSSP010000090.1 GCA_013213985.1 Candidatus Babelota bacterium
AAAAAAAGGAAGTAAAAAATGCCAGGATATAAAGGACATCTTGCCGGAGGCTTGTTTGCATATTTTGTTTTGATGTCAGTTTCTTTACTCTATTTTAGACCAACATTATTTACCGCAATCGAGTGGTCTTTTTTTGCCTTAGCAGGTTCGTTGTTTCCTGACGTTGACACCAAAAGTAAAGGCCAAAAATATTTTTATCGATTGATTGCCGTTTTACTAATTTTTTTAGCAGTTCGAGCTCAATGGCGTGAACTTGCAACAGTGAGTTTAATTGCAACGCTCCCGCTTTTAGTTTCGCATCGTGGATTGTTTCACAGATTGTGGTTTATTATTCTTTTTCCTGCAGCAATTGCATTTGGTATTTCATTATATTTCCCCAATTGTGAACACATGATCAAGTATGATTATTTATTTTTTGTTGCCGGGGCAATATCGCATTTGTGGCTTGATCTTGGATTAAAAAGAATGTTGCGTATCTACTAGTTTTCTAAAAAAGTAATCGTTCTTACTGTTAAGCAAAAACGATTACTTTTAAAAATAAGTAAAAATTATTGTAGCGTCTCAATAGCCGCTTGGTTCTTAGCTTCTTTTGCAAGATCAAGGGCAGTTTGATTATTGATATCCCTAATATTTTTATTTGCACCACGACTTAATAAAAATGTAAGTGTCTTAATTAATTTGGGTTTACGAGCTGCTAGCATTAATGCAGTTCTGCCTTGCAAAAGTATGGGGTTGTCATAGCCTAGTCGTGTTGATCTAACTTCTATAAAATCAGGTGTTACTTGGCTGTTGATATTAACGTCAGGATTTTTTTCAAGCAATGTTTGAAGTGCTGACAATGCTTCTTGATCAGATGCTCTATAGTGGACATTTCTTATGAGTAATTGATTAGGGTTATCCTTGTCTAGGCTGATCTAATATCCCAAAATCATTGTAGTTCCTGCGAGCAATAGTGTAGCTATTGTTATTTGTGAGTCTTTCATTATTTCTCCCTTTTTAACGGTATCTTAACAATAATAATTATAGAGAATCACTGACATAATTGTAAATAATTTAAAGTAATTGTGTAAGATAGTGCGTTCTGGGGCTTTTGTTATGAGGTTTTGGGCTGTACGGCCTTTTTTTCTTGAGTCATCAGAGAAACAATTACAATAGCTGCTAAACTTGCGGCAAAACCAGGTATGAGCGGTAAAACAGATGTGTTAGTATAATGCCACAGTCCAGAAACAAGTGCGCCGACAACCATGCCGGCAAGCGCTCCTTGTTTCGTTGTTTTTCCCCAATAGAACGTGGTGAGTATCAAAGGGCCAAATGCGCTACCAAGCCCTGCCCACGCGTAATTAACAAGATCATAAATGCTTTCACTGTTATTGCGTGCGAGATAGACCGCGGATAGTGAAACTACAATGCTTGCAGCACGAGACATCCATAAAATTTGTTTTGATGATGCATTTTTATTGTACATTGTTTTATACAAATCTTCTGCGAATGTTGAACCAGAAATTAAAATAAGACTGTCCATTGAAGAAAGTGTTGCGGCAAAAATACCACAGACTGCAAAACCCGCAATTAATGGCGGGAATAAATCTTTAGCCATTTGTACAAAAATAAGTTCAGATGCAATGTTACTGCCCGCAAAATAATATGCGCCGATAATTCCTATGAGTACTGAAGAACTTAACACGATAATTTGCCACGTAATTCCCACATATTTTGCGTAACGAATTTTTTTAGGATCATCAATGCCCATAAAGTTAGTTAAAATGTGTGGCTGGCCAAAGTAACCGAGCCCCCAACCAAGCGCAAGGCCGATACTTGAAAGACTAAAGAATGACGCGTAATTAATGTTTACTGTGTGTGCAAGGATAGAGAGTGTGTTCCATCCGCCTAAATGAAAATAAGCAACAAGCGGAACCATAACAATCATGGCTAATAAAAAAAATCCTTGAAAAAGATCACACCAGGCAACGGCAAGAAAACCTCCAATGAGTGTGTAAACAAGAGCGGTTGTTATTGCGAGAATAACTCCACTGAAATATGTGATATCAAAGGCTGCTTCAAAAAGACGACCAAGTCCTACAAGTCCTGCTGAAATGTACATTGTGAAGAAAAATAAAAGTATGCAAGAACCAATTAAACGTATGATGCCGGTGTTGTCTTTATATTTACTTCCAAAATAAGAAATGTATGTGTTGCTGTTATATTGTTCAGATTCTCGTCTTAATTTTGGTGCAATATATTGCCAACTTAAAAACATAAAAAAGATTAATCCAATTGCGGCCCAAATTTCAGAAAATCCGTTTAAAAAAACTGCGGCAGGTAATCCAAGAAAAAGCCATGCGCCCATATCACTTGCTTGTGTTGCAATCGCGGTAACAAAATAATTTACCGATCGGTCACCGATAATAAAATCCTGCGCAGTTTGTGTGCGTTTGTAAAACACAAAACCGATGGCAGAAAGAATAATGAAATAGATAGTAAAAGAAAGGAGCATGATTGTGTTCATATTTTTTCCTTAGAAAAGAGACAAGTAATTAAACACTACCCAACGATATCACATTAAGCGTTTTTTGACAGTAAAATTTACTTGTGTGGCAATGTAAATATACGTTGAGCATTGGACGTTGTTTCATGTGCAACGCTTTCTAACGATTCGTTTTTGAGCTGCGCAATATATTGTGCAATGATTGGAATGTAAGATGGATAGTTGGTTTGTCCGCGCATACTTTGAGGAGGTAAAAACGGTGCGTCAGTTTCAAGAACCATAGTGTTGAGATCAACATACTCAACAACTTCACGTAACGTATTATTTTTTGGGTAAGTGACAGTGCCACCAATACCTATTGAAAATCCCCACTCAATTACTTGTTTTGCAAAGGTAAGATCTTCTGAAAAACAATGAACAATACCACGATCAATATCGTTTTTATATTCTTCTAAGCTACGTAAAGTTTCATCGTACGCATCACGTGTGTGAATGACAAGAGCAAGATCATTTTCAAGAGCGAGA
The DNA here is from genome assembly GCA_013213985.1 of Candidatus Babelota bacterium. Taxonomy (GTDB): domain Bacteria; phylum Babelota; class Babeliae; order Babelales; family Vermiphilaceae; genus JABSSP01. The sequence goes on from JABSSP010000090.1 coordinate 3,011, forward strand.
TCTATTTGAGTTTTGAGTGCATCTTTTTGTCGTGCAAGATTGTAGTCAGGATAATGTTTATCAAGACCAACTTCTCCGATGCCAACAATTTTATTTTCTTCTTTTTTTTTGATTAATTGTTTTATTTTTTCAATATCTTTTTTCCACTCGGGTGTGCAATCGTTTGGGTGAATGCCAACTGTTGCATACACACTGGCGTTATCTCGTGCTAATGCTACACAATTTTTACTTTCAATGAGTGATGTTCCTACATTTATAATGTGCTTTACTCCAGACTCATTTGCTTGAGAAATAATTTTTTTTGCTTGCAAAAAATTGTCTTGACTGATGGGAATATCGAACTCTTTTTTGACAATCATATTGATGTGACAGTGCGTGTCTATCAGCATTTTGAAAAAATCCATCTGTTTTGTAGTGTTTCACATGTTTCTAATTTGACAAATATAAAAGATGTCTCTACTATATGTTACAGGATTGTATAACAAATGGAAGTCACATTAAGAGTTCTGTTGAAGAAGCAGTGGTTTAACCGTTACAACCTTAGAAACAAGGAGTAGCTATGAATAAAAGTGAGCTAATAGGTTCGCTAAGCGAAGAAACAGCATTTAGCAAAAAGGACGTTGCACGCGTTCTTGATTCGTTTACACGAATTGTTGAACGCATGCTCAAAAAAGGAGAAAAAGTTTCAATTACCGGCTTTGGAGCTTTTTGGATCTCTCGTCGCCCACCTCGTAAGGGTATTAACCCTGCGACAAAAGAGCGCATTGACTTACCAGCAGTTAATGTTCCGCGTTTCAAAGCGGGCAAAAACTTGCGCGAGGTAGTAAGATCCGCAAAGATTGGTTAATTAAACTAGTTTCCTCGGATATTAATTTTTACTCATGTAAGAGGTCGCATTCGTGCGGCCTCTTATTTTTTTTCTTTTCAAAACCTTCTTTTTTGATTATTATAAGAAGACGATAGTTCAGCTAATTAGAATTCTAAAAATGACTGTGCATGGAGCTGCTGTATGATAGATTTAGACTTATTACGAAATAATTCTGAAAAAATAATCGCCTTATTAAAAACGAAGGATCCATCATTTGATGGCCAACGCTTATTTGATCTTGATCAAGAGCTCAGAAAATTACGTGCTGATATTGAGTCACTTCGTCATAAAAAAAATGAACTTGCGCGTGAAGCCCAATCTGGCATAACTCCTGAGATTCGTGAAAAATCTATTTCTGTTGGAAAAGAGCTTAAACACAAAGAAGAACAATTTCATAAGGTTGAAAAAGATTTCAAGGACTTGTATCTTTCTTCTCCAAATATTCCGGAAGAAGATATTCCTGTTGGTGGAAAAGAAGCTAATAAAGTAGTCAAAGAATTTGGACAAAAAAAACAATTTTCTTTCGATATCAAAAACCATCTTGACCTTGGTACTGCGCTAGGATGGCTTGATTTTGAAAGCGCTGCTCGTATGACCGGTAGTCAGTTTGCTTTATATCGTGGTGATGCAGTTAAATTACTATATAGCCTTACGATGTTTATGTTGAAACATAACATGAAGTATGGGTATGAATTGGTTTTACCTCCTTATTTAGTTAATGAGCGATCGTTAGAAGTTGCAGGTAATTTCCCCAAGTTTAAAGATCAAGTATATGTAATTGAACAAGATGATTTATATCTTACGCCAACTTCAGAAGTTAATCTTACTAATATGTACCGAGATGCTATTTTATCTGGCGAGCAATTACCGATACGCATGACGGCTTGGACAAGTTGTTTTAGACGAGAAGCAGGCGGCTATGGTGCTACAGAGCGTGGCCTTATTCGCATACATCAGTTTGAAAAAATTGAACTGTATACCATTTGTAGACCGCAAAATTCTGATGCAGAACAGGAACGAATGCTCAAATGTATAGAAAATTTATTGCAACAATTAGGACTTCATTATCGTGTCAGTTTGTTGGCGTCACAAGACTGTTCTTTCCCGTCTGCGCGAACGCATGATGTTGAAGTGTGGCTTCCCGGACAAGGCGAATATTATGAAGTTTCTTCTGTAAGTAAATGTACTGATTTTCAAGCGCGGCGCGACAAAATTCGTTACAAAGAGCATGCGGGCGATAAAACTGAATTAGTACATACGCTTAACGGATCATCACTAGCATTGTCTCGTTTAATGGTTGCTATCATGGAGGTCTATCAAAAAGAAGATGGAACAATAGAAATTCCTGAAGTTCTAAAAAAATGTTCGCTTTTTTAGCACATTACTAAAAATGTTGAGAGGAAGTGTGAAGTATGGTCGAACCAGCCATTTTAGAACAAATACGGTTAATTGAAATAAAAACAAAACGCTTGTTAAGCGGGGCATTAATGGGTGATAGCAGGTCAGCAGTCAGAGGTTTTGGCTTTGACTTTGATCAAATACGACCCTATCAAATGGGCGACGATGTTCGTTTTATTGATTGGCGTGCATCATCACGAACAGACAAGTTGCTTGTAAAACAATATCGACAAGAAATGAATCGCACTCTTTTAATCATGATTGATGTTTCAGCTTCTGCTTTTTATTCTTCATCAAGTTTGTTGAAAAATGAATTGATGGCAAAGATAGGGGCAATTTTATCACTTGCTGGTGAATATAATAACGATGCGGTTTCGTTATTGTTATTTTCTGACAAAGTTGAACTGTTTATTCCTCCTGGTAAAGGACGCGGTCATATCCACGGAATCGTTAATGAATTATTTACATTTAAACCGACAAGAAAAAAAACGAATCTTAATAATGCGTTTGAATATGTTGGATCGTTAAGGCGCAAAGGAATGATTGTTTTTATTGTTTCAGATTTTATTGATGACCAGTGTGATCGTGGATTGGCCGTTGTTGCAAAGAAACATGAAGTTATTGCTATTACTTGTTTAGACGATAGAGAAAAACAATTTCCTTCTGTTGGATTTGTATCAATGCACGATACTGAAACAGGGTGTGATATAATGATTGATGCAAAAAAGTCTTCTGACGGTCCGCTTATTAATCGTTTTTTAGGAAAAAGAATTGCTGCCCATGAACATATTTTTAATCAATACGGTGTGCGGCATGTTGCTATTGAGCCTAAGAAAGATTTTTTTCCAGATTTGCTCAGTTTTTTTCGCTCGTACTAAACAGCTTCATATGAATGTGTTTTTTTAAGGTAATTGTATGAATGATTTAGCGTTATATGAAATTTATGATATCGTGCATATCCCCTTTTGGCAGACAATAGGGTTTCGCATTGTGTGTGGCGTGATTGCTGTATTATTGCTTGGGATATTGTGTGTTGTGATCTATGGGTATTACGTGCGCATAAAAAATAAAAAAGCACTTTCCTGGGAACGTGCACTTTCTCGGTTGACACAACTTAAACAACAGCCATTGATTGTTGCGCAGGACCATAAAATTTTTTATTTTACGTTGACTAATATCATGAAAACATATTTTTCTGATCGATATAGTCTTAATGTCTTGCCAAAAACAGATGCAGAATTCGTTGCTTTGATATCGCAAGAAAAAAAAATAGCTACTGATGCCATAACAAAGTTGGATACCATTTTTACCGATGTTTCTTTAGTTAAATTTGCCAACAAGCAGGCGGTACGAGACAAGATGATACAAGACATTGATCGAGGGTTTGCCATTGTATGTGAAACAATGCCTCACGAAAATGAATTAGAGCAAGGAACACGTGCAACATAATACTCCTCTTGTGTATATTAATTTTCCTTTTACGAGTCAGAATAAATATGATGATAAACTGATTGAACGGTATCATCGGGCACTGTGCTCAGAAATTACATGGCACATAAAAAAAACGAATTCACGTTCTTTAGTCGATGCGATTTATTTTGGTGGGGGTGACTTGTCGTTATATCCCGGCGAGTTACTACTTGACACGTCTGGTACACTAGAAAAAGGGTATAATAATGCCGTAAAAATTGAAATAACAGCCGAAATTTGTACTGATAAAATGTCCACTACTCAAATGTTGTTTTTAATAGAAGCT
>JABSSP010000091.1 GCA_013213985.1 Candidatus Babelota bacterium
AGATCCACTAAGTGCTACCAATGCAGCAATAGTGAATATTAATGATTTATTCTTCATACTACTCCCCTAATTTTATTGATATTCCTTTTGTTTTACGCTCTAGTTGTTTTACGCTCTACATCAGCGTAGCTGAGGATATATACCCTGTTGGGCATCATACCTCTCTATAATTACAATAAGAAATATTGAGGTAAAAAGTCAATAGTTTAGGGGTTTTTTAATCAAAAGAAAAGTTTTCTATGAGGAATGTGTTTCAAAGGCCTACAGAGGAAATTTACTCCCAGGAACCCTGTGCTTGAAGCAAAGAAAGGCAGTTTTGGCCGTATTTTTCTGCCGCTGCGGGGCCTACAGCAGTGATAATGGTGTCGTCTACTACAACGTCTTCATGCACGTAATTTACGTTGTATTGACGATAAATAGCTCCCAGTTCGTTGTCGCCGTTCCATCCTGTGGCTGATTTGCCTGTTAAAACGCCAGATTTGGCTAAAATTCTGGTTGCTACACAGATTGCTCCGATAACTTTGTGTACGGCATTGGCTTTTTTGATAAGGTTATAACTTGTTTGATTATCTAAATGTTCGAGTGAACCGCTGCCTCCAATAAAAAAGATGCCGTCATAGTGGTCCATGTTCACTTTAGACAACACAATATCAACGGGTGTTTCAGAGTCGTCAGTTGCGGTTGCAGTTCCTGCTTGGTCACTTGCGGTAACCACTTTATATCCTGCTTGTTCGAGTAATTTTTTTGGTGTAGCGTATTCGACTGGTTGATAACCTTTGTGAGCCACAACAAAAAGTACTAGCTTTGTTGACATCTAATCTCCCCTGGCAATGTACATCTTTTTTGAATCATACAAGAGGAATATCATTGTTGTCAATTATATGGTTGATGGTCAGTTTTTGGTAAGAAAATGGTCCCGAGGTACGGGTAACTTTTTCTGGGATTATTGTTATGCAACTGTTTTGTGAGGTAGTGATAGTAATAGGATATTTTCCAATTCTAGAAAATGTGATTTCATTTTTTTGTGCTGCTTCTTTGAGCTTAAAGAAGCTTCTCCAATAATATTTTGGAAGTGTTCCTTCCCAGATAATTAAATAGATTTGTTTGATAGGAATTTTTGTACAAAGTTTTTCAACAACATCAAACATAATTTTGCCCGGTTTGGTTAAAATAAGTGTATCTATTTTTGTATGTCCCGTTTCTTTGATAATCGTTGGTAATAGCGTGTATTCACTCCAAGAAGCCGACGAAAGCGATCTACCCAAAGCACCTTCATCTATAACGGTGATATGACCATGGTCATTCATAATAGTTGCATGTTTTTTATTGTGTTCAATTTTTTTAACGCATTGTTGTGATGTTCCAAGGAACGTGGCGTAAGAACAAAAAATAATAAGTAATAGTGTGTATCCACCAATTCTTTGCAGTCTTGTTTTTGATAACGTTTTGTGTTGAAGAAAAAAAAGCGCACAAATAGGTAAAGCACAAAGAACAAGCGTTGGTTGTAGGGCATAGCCAACAAGCGCTTTATTTGATCCCATGTTTAAACATGCAGTCCAAAAATGAGTAAGCCATGTAAGTAGATAAGTGAATGGTGTTGATGGTATGTACAGTATTTCACAAAAAAAAATAATTGATGATAAAAAAAGAAAACCGACAAACACCGGAGAAAATAGCAAATTTCCTGCAAAAGAAAGCAACGAAATCGGTATGCCCCACGCAATTAAAATGGGCAGTGATACAATGGTGATAAAAAGTTGTAGTTCTAAAAAGCGAAAGATCCATACTTTGCTTTTTTTTAATA
>JABSSP010000092.1 GCA_013213985.1 Candidatus Babelota bacterium
GACCGTTAAGTTCCATGAGTTGATTTGTTGGAGCATCATCAAATTCTTCATATGTTAATGCATCTTGAGCGTTTCCATCGTCGTCTGCTTGCTCTTTTTTAAGCTCTTTTGCTCTTTCTTCTGAAACTAATAAAGGATTTTCTTCATCAAGTTTTTTGCTTAACTCCTCGTCAGATTCTTCCTTTAACAACTGCCGAGCAAATGCCAAGTCCTGTTCAAGATGTCTTAGCTGTCCTGCTTGTTCACGTGCTTCTTGTTCAGCTTGTTCACGTGCCGCTTGTTCAGCTTCTGCTTCATCTCTATCTATCAATGCGTAATATGCTTCATCTCTATCTATCAATGCGTAAAACTTCTTTAGACGTTGTTGTTCACTTGCTTCATATTCAGCTTCTTGTTCAGCTTGTTCACGTAGTAAATCTTGTTGACGTAGTAAATGAGCTTCTCGCGCTTGATGCATTCTTAAGAGGTCTACAATTTGTCTTGCTTCTTGAAGTCCTTCGAAAGCTTGGTCAAATATCTTCAGTTGGGTTGTAAAAGGCAATACAGAAACTGCTTGGTTATAAGCCATTTCTAAATTTTTATCTCGTATAAATTGACGTAGTTCTTGCCACCCCATTTGGCCTAACCCACGAGATTCCTCTGGAGCAACCCTTGCAGCTGCAGCTTGAGTATCAGATACTCCTGTCAGTGCTCCAAGTAGTACCATCCCTATAAAAAGTCCTTTTATATTCATAATATTACCTTTATTTTAAAGTATTTACAGTTATTATTATATAAATATAAGTATATAGTATTTATTTCACAATGTCAATAGATTATGATGTTTATATAAAACTGATTTATACTAGCTACTGCATCAGATATTCTGTAAAAATTGACTCAATACCTCTCATATGCGAAATTAAGTTAACAGGCATCCTGAGTGCCCGGCGAAGTTTTAACAAAGACGGATGTATCGAAGGACAATCCTGATGAAAAAAACGAGAGGGTGATACCCGTGCTGCTAAAAAAAAGATTTATTGTTGCATTGTTTGTAATCACCAACATTTTTCAATTGCATGCAAGAAGTAATTTAACAACATCATATTATAGTGTTCGCTCGCAAGCGTCGTCTGGTGCGCGAGATTTGGTGGGTGTTGTTGATTATATACACTTGTGTGATTGTGATTCATTCTATGGATGTTTTTCAACGACGGCCGAATATACACGCTCATTTAATTCCGATATTGTTTCTGATTGTTTATTTGGAAGAGATTTATTGATTCCGTGTGATGGAGATCGGCGCATTGTTGTTTCGGGTTCGCGCGTGCCTGACCGCAATGAACGGTTTGATTGGCTTGCCGATTATTTTGGTTTGCCGACAGATTTTAAAAGTGTTTTAACATATGATACACGAATTGAAAATTTCATTATAGATTTTAATTTTTTTCTTGGACTCAATAATATTTTAAATGGTTTGTACGTACGTGTTGATGTTCCGTTTGTGCAGACACGTCGCTCACTTAATTTAAAAGAATGTGTCGTAAATTCTGGAAGTAATAATTATTTACCTGGTTATTTTACCCCTGACGAAGTTGAGCGCTGCCGTTTGCTACAAAGTTTTACACAATTTGCACAATGCGGTATGGTTCCTAATTTACCGAACAATGTTTTTTTTGAACCATTACGTTTTGCAAAAATGACTGGCAAAGAAACGATTACAAAAACAGGCTTTGCAGAAATTGAAACAGTCATTGGCTATGATTTTTTACTTGATCCGGAATATCATTTTGGATTGAATATACATCTTGGCATTCCGGTCGGTACTCGCCCCACAGGCGAATTTTTATTTGAACCGGTGGTTGGTAATGGTCGTCACATGTTTGTTGGCGTAGGCGCTGATTTACATGCGCTTATATGGGCAAACGAATGTTGCAACAGAAGATTGAGTGTTCATGTTGATGGCAGCGTGTGTGATTTGTTAGTTGCAGAACAAACACGTTTTTTTGATTTGCGTGAAAAACGCACGAGCCGTTACATGCTGGCGCAGCGGTTAGCACTGCCGATTGAAAATGATTTGCATACCAAAGATGACGATACCGACCAAATTATTTTTCCTGAAGCGCAATTTAAATCGTGTTACGCACCGGTTGCAAATATTACGGCAAGCAAAGTAAAAGTGCATGGTGGTTTTGAAACGGATGTTGCGATCATGGGGCATTATGTGCACGATTGTTTTAGTTTTGATTTTGGGTATAATTTTTGGTTTAGAAGTTGCGAGCGCACGCACGCTGATTTAGATTGTTTGCCGCCACGATTCATGTCAAAGCAATGGGTATTAAAGGGTGATGCACACAATTTTGGTTTTGATCCTGATGAAAGTACGGTCGCACTTTCTGCTTCACAAAGTGATGCTGACTTGCATCGTGCTCTAAACTTTGGCCGCAATTTACAAGAAAGTGAAGGCATCACCAATCCACGGATTAATAATCCTTCTGATGCGTTAACTACTGGCGATGTAGAATTAGTTGCAACACCGGGTGACGACAACACAATTAAAACATCCATTCAACCGCGGTTTATTGTGCCAACATCATTAGACTTTTGTATTTCATCAAGTGAAAGTTCGACGCATACGTTTTTTGTGCATGCTAGTTACGAAGGTCCAGAATGGCAGTGCATGATTCCATCAATTGGAATAGGTGGAAAAGTGAGTGGCGCATTTGCTGACGATGATTTGTTTAAACGTGCATCAATTGGTAAATGTACTGACCCATGCAGCAGCAATCAATCAGTTGCCTGCACCAAATGTTCTGACCAATGCCTTGGATGTGGAATTTTTGAATGGGGTTTCTGGATTAAAGGCTGTCTTGCCTTTGATTAAAGTCAGAAGTAAAGGGCAAAACAAATTCATTTTGTTCAATTGGATACAATTTACACAATTGTTTCACTTGTTCTTTAACCAATTTTAATTTTGTTTCGTCAGCATGATTAATCATGACTTCGTGTGCAAGGTGTGCAATTTCTTTCGCTTGTTTTTCTTTCATGCCACGAGTGGTAATTGCCGGTGTTCCAATGCGTACTCCACTGGTGATCCATGGTTTTTCAGGATCAAATGGAATGCAATTTCTGTTTAATGTTATTCCTGCACTTGCAAGTGCAACTTCTGCGGTGCGTCCGGTAATTTTTTTGCTGCGTACGTCGATAGTAAATTGATGATTGTCGGTACCGCCCGTTACAATTCGGTAGCCAAGGTCGGTAAATGCTTGCGCCATTGCTTGTGCATTTTTAATGACTTGTTGTTGATAGGTTTTAAACTCTGGTTGTAGTGCTTCGTAAAAACCAACAGCTTTTGCCGCAATTACGTGCATCAGTGGTCCGCCTTGCATGCCAGGCATAATGGCTTTATCAAGTTGTTGAGCGAATTTTTCTTTGCTCAGCACTATGCCACCACGTGGTCCGCGTAATGTTTTGTGAGTTGTGCTTGTAACAAAGTCTGCGTACGGTGTTGGGTTGGGGTGTAAGCCTACAGCAACTAGTCCTGCAATGTGCGCCATGTCAGCAAGAAAAAGTGCACCAACGTTTTGTGCAATTTCTGCAAAGCGTTGAAAATCGATAATGCGCGAATAGGCTGACGCGCCTGCAATAATCATTTTTGGTTTGTGTTGTTCTGCGAGTTTTTGTATTTCATCAAAATCAAGTTGTTCGGTTTCTGGGTTCACCGCATATGAAACACTGTTAAAAAGTTTTCCTGAAAAATTTATCGGGTATCCATGTGTCAAATGACCACCGGCACTTAAATCCATGCCCATGATGGTGTCGCCCGGTTGCAAAACTGAAAAATAAACCGCCATGTTTGCTTGCGAGCCTGAGTGTGCTTGTACGTTTGCGTGCTCAGCATTAAATAATTTTTTGCAGCGTTCAATGGCTAAGTTTTCAGCGCCGTCAACAAATGTGCAGCCAGAATAATAGCGTTTGCCTGGATAGCCTTCGGCATATTTGTTAGTCATAACTGAAGCGGTGGCAGTGCGAACTACTTGTGAAGCATAATTTTCTGACGCAATTAGATTAATTTCTTGTTCTTGGCGTTGTTCTTCACGGGCAATAACAGCAAATAATTTTTCATCTTTGAGTTTTGTGAACATGCGTTATACTTTCAAAGATTATAAGCATCAATTTTATTTATTTTTTTGTCATTGGTCAATACTGTGTGTAATTACTCAGGCAGCTCACTTTATAATAATTATTCTATCTTTAATTTTTAATTTAGTCAATTTTAAAGATTGCCTTTTATGTATAGCTCTTTTATACTGTATAATACAACCCTTTTTCACTTTAATTTTTCATAAGGAGGTCCTCGCATGATCACTACGTCTGATTTCCGTAAGGGAGTTAAAATTTTATTCCGTGATACGCCGTACATGATTCTTGACTTTACCCATGTAAAACCGGGTAAGGGTGGTGCGTTTGTCCGCACTAAAATGAAGAACATGATGACTGGCTTAGTTCGCGAAGAAACATTCCGTTCAGGTGAAAAATTTCCTGATCCGGGTCTTGAATACAAAGCAATGCAATATCTCTATCAGGACGGTGGTTTATATAATTTTATGGATCAAAAAAGTTTTGAACAAGTTGAACTTAACAAAGAGCAACTAGACGATGTTCTTGATTATTTAAAAGAAGAAACCATTTATAA
>JABSSP010000093.1 GCA_013213985.1 Candidatus Babelota bacterium
GCACGAAGTTAGCCGGTGCTTTCTCTAGTGGTACCGTCATTACCAAGCTGTATTAGAGCTTGGCTTTTCTTCCCACTTAACAGAAGTTTACGACCCTAAGGCCTTCATCCTTCACGCGGCGTCGCTGCGTCAGGCTTTCGCCCATTGCGCAATATTCCTCACTGCTGCCTCCCGTAGGAGTCTGGACCGTGTCTAAGTTCCAGTGTGGCCGTACACCCTCTCAGGCCGGCTAGCCATCATCGCCTTGGTGAGCCTTTACCTCACCAACAAGCTAATAGCGCACAAGCTCATCCATCAGTGACAGCAAAGAGGCCGTCTTTCTCCCCGAAGGGACGTATGCAGCATTAGCCCCAATTTCTTGGGGGTATTCTTCACTGAAGGGTAGATTCTTGTGTATTACTCACCCGTCCGCCGCTGTACTCACTCCCGAAGGAGCTTTCTCGCTCGACTTGCATGTGTTAAGCACGCCGCCAGCGTTTATTCTGAGCCAGGATCAAACTCTCCATCACAAAAGTTTAAATCAAAGGCTTACATTGATCGGTAGGTTTATTTTTTATTCATCTTGTGTATTTCAAAGATCTTACAAGAAGCCCTTTTTTTGACTCCTCGATCGTAGTCTTTTTTCAATTTTTGAAGGCAAAAAATCTTTCGATAAATTCAACTTCGTTCGACTCACGATACAGGTATAATTATACATACATATAACGCCTCGTCAACACTTTTTATAATTTTTTTAAAAAACTTTTTTTGAACATTAAAAATGAAAACCGTGCTCACAAAACAAAAAATCCCTATACCCTCTCATCGTGGTATAATCGACAAAACAAGAAATTTCAATTTTCTTCTTAAAAAAGAATCAAAGTAACATCGAATACAGGCTATTTCTGACTATTTTAGTCATTTTTTTTACCGTTTTTTCAAACTCATCATTCAAAATATGATGATGGTATAAAGGAGACAACCGTTCTTCCTCCAGCTCACGCCGAGCAATTACAAGCCGTTCATCAATTTGCTCTAAACTATTGCGTGCACGTCTGACAAGTGGTTCACGTAACACATCCAGAGTTTTTGTGTAAATCCACAACAACACCGCATCTTCAATAATTTGCTGAATCGCCTCAGTCCCTACTCTATCGAGGATAATAATACATGACGTTCCTTGAGCTAATTCATCTACAATGCTCGCTGGAGAACCATAATAATTACCATATGCATCGCTCCATTCTATAAAGAAGCCCTCATTAATTTTTTGCCAAAATTCATTATGAGAAATAAAATGATAATCGGCTCCATGCCGCTCACCTTCACGAGGCTTACGGGACGTATAGGTAATAATTCGCTCTAAAGAGTATGTTTTACCCAACTGCTTAATAACAGCCGAAATAAGGGATGTTTTACCTGCCCCAGATGGAGCAGCTACGATAAAAAGTCTTCCTGTCATAAATTTTCTATACCTGTAAAAAAAGACTTTGCTTTATAGATAGCGCTTCTCTCTATATGTACATAATATAAGAAAAGGTGTCTATTTGATTATTATCAGGTATAATTTGAGATGTTACTAATAGTTTAACATTATAAAAAGAATAATGCAAGTGACTTCAATTTGTAAATTCCACCCTGTAGGTTGCCGAAATTCATTACAATACGTACGCCTTTAAAGAGGCCCCGAGCAGGCCTGCCTTGTTCAACAGGTAAAACCCATGATATATTGGGTATATAACCTTATCTTGAAAAACAATCATTTTTCCCTATAAATAGAGGACCTGGGTACAGATGCTATACGATGATTTACTGGAACAACTTAAAAATATGAGCCCGGATATTGCGATCATAACGTCATACTGGGAAAATGCGAACCTAGAACAACACTATAATACTCTTAAAGAAAAAAGTGAAATTGAGAATTTTTGGAAGGATCCCAATCAGGCCAATATCCTCAAAGAACTCCAACATCTTCGAAATCAGCGGGAACAATATCAGTCAATCACGCAAGATCACACAGATTTTTTAGAGCTTCTAGAGCTTTTTAAAGAGGATGAAGAGGAATTAAAAAAAATTTCCCCTGATGTTACAACCCTACGCAGAACCTTAAAAGCATTTAAAATTTCCCTTTTACTTAATGATCCTCAAGATAGTTCTAACTGCTTTTTTACCATAAACTCTTGATCAGGTGGAACAGAATCACAAGATTGGGCAAATATGCTGCTCCGCATGTATCTCAGGTTTTGTGAACGTGAAAAATTAACCACTAAAATGATGGATTATCAGGCCGGTGAGGAAGCGGGCATTAAATCGGCTACCTTATATATAAAGGGTAAAAACCCCTACGGACTTTTAAAAGGAGAAGCCGGTATTCATAGATTAGTTCGTATTTCCCCTTTTGATTCAAGTAAAAGACGTCACACCTCTTTTGCTGCTGTTTCACTTTCTCCTGAAGTACCTGAAGTAAAAATCGTCATTGATCCTAAAGATTTACGAATTGACACCTACCGAGCAAGTGGCGCTGGTGGGCAACACGTCAATAAAACTGATTCAGCAGTACGCATCACCCATTTGCCTACAAATATTGTTGTTCAATGCCAAAATGAGCGTTCTCAACTACAAAATAAAGAAACCGCACTAAAAATGCTTAAAGCAAAATTGGGTCAAAAACAAAAAGAAGAACAAGAAGCTTTACGGGCAACAAAAGAAAAAAAACAGATTGGTTGGGGATCACAAATACGATCATATGTGTTGCACCCATATAAAATGGTCAAGGATCACCGAACTAACACTGAATCACCTCAACCTGATTTAGTACTTGACGGTGATATCATCAACTTTATTGAATCATACCTGATAACACAGAATAAATAGCCCATTTTAAACAAAAATCAGGTTGCTCAAAATATAATCTCATGCTATAATATTTTTTATACATTATTTGTTATGAATATTCAGATTGTATCATGGTAGTAACTTTGATGGTACAGTAATTAAAGTGGATGGTAAAAGCTTAGTGAATCACAGTAAACTCACCTATCTATAACAACAATCAATTATATATTTTAGTTTAAAAGATAATCATGATATCAATTATAATGCTTTACGCGCTCTATGGGAGCTCGTTTGTAATTTCAAAAATACTTCTGAACAACTACACATCCCCCATTTTTTTGGCGGGTGCCCGCATGACCTTAGCTGGAGCAATACTGCTTTGCTACCAATATTTTTATGCCCGAGAACATTTTAAGTTCAGATGGAAACATGTAAAATATTATGTTCAAATTATTCTTTTAGGGATTTATGCCAACTACATTTTACGTTTTTGGGCACTTAAGTCTCTAACCGCGCCTAAAGCTGCGTTTATACTCTGCCTTGCACCATTTTTCTCTTCAATCTTTTCTTATTATTTTTTCAATGAAAAGCTGAGTAGACGCCAATGGTTTGGACTCTTTGTAGGGTTTACTGGATCGATTCCTATTTTATTAACTACATCAACAACTGAGCAACTGTTTGGTGAAATAGCATTTATCTCGCTTCCTGAGCTTGCAATGATACTTGCTGCAGCATGCACAAGCTACTCATGGATTATCATGAGAAAATTGGTAAGACATAAAAATTATTCCCCAACCATGGCAAACGGACTCACTATGTTTTCCGGTGGACTACTCGCACTCTTTACCGCTATTCCACTCGAAGGGGCCCTTCCCGTAAAAAATCCATTGCCATTTTTCGGATGGCTTATGCTCATCATCATAATAAGTAATGTCATTTGTAGAAATATCTACACCCACTTGTTAAAACAATACACAGCTACTTTTATGTCATTTGCTGCGTTATTGTCACCTTTATTTACTGCACTGTATAGCTGGTTGTTTTTAGGAGAAACGGTCACCTGGCATTTTTATCTCTCTTCAGCTATGGTATTATTCGGCCTTTACATTTTTTATAAAGATGAATTAAACGGCCAAACCGCATTAGTAGATAAGGCGGCAAAGTAAATATCTGTAAGGTAAGCTAAACATACTTGTTAATAAGAGCTTATACGAAAATTCCTGACATCTTAAAAAGTTGAATGGATGCAGCGATTTGTAAGAATGCTAACGAAAATTCAATTGTCTTTGCCCAACATATTTTGAGGCCTCTATACCAAGCAA
>JABSSP010000094.1 GCA_013213985.1 Candidatus Babelota bacterium
ATTTCTTTTTTTAATTTTTCAGCGGGAAGTTTGAGATAGTTGATCCGAAATAAACGACAGCGCCGCAAAGAAATAAAGATAAGCTGTTGAATATGAGCAAGTATCCTGCAGAGTCCTGAGTCACATAAAATTGTTCATAGATACTAATAAGATATCCGATAGCATACAGAACACAGAGGGTTAGTATTTCTGTGTTTCCTACCTTTTTTAGTGTTGCTATTTTTTGGTAATTGATACAAGTAAATAATAGAAGGCCATACAGCACTTGTACCATCATCTGAGCAGCCCGAGAAAATGCTTTTTTCTTATGATCCAGTTGTTCGCTTTTCATGTGAGCAAATAGTGCATAGCTCGTCCACCCAAAAGTTTTATATATGACAATGGAAACAGTATCAAATAGTGAAGTAGCAAGTTTAATAAATGCTGCATATTCCATGCCAAATTTATAGGCAGCAATTACGACCAAAAAATTACCCGTGAATATTCTACTGCCCAGATCGTTAAAAGTGTTGAAAAATCTATTTTTTAAAAAATATGTCTTTGGAGTTTTGTGTGCTTTTTCGTGATTCCTTCCTTCTGGTAATGTTTGATACCACACATGGAGGTAGCGCATCATACATGCTGTGCTCAACACAGAAAATACTAAGAAAGGAACAAAGATGGTGACAAGCAATAATGAATAACCAAGAAGATAAAGACCCCACACAACGATAAAATAAAAAGTGGTGACTCCTAACTCTACAAAAGCTGCCTGTTTATTTAAAAAGGCGAGTTGTAGGAGCATACGCACTGTTTTTTTGACCCCTTCTACTACAAGTATTGCTAGCAAAATTGCCAGCATTGTGTATTCAACGCTCGATAGTATTTTGAATATGCTCGCATCAATCAGCTTAATACTGAAAATAATAATTGATAAAACAAAAAAGATAGCAAGTTGTATTCGTAGTTGCTTTGTAATTACACTTCTAAATAAGTTTTTATCCTTGCTCAGGTCAGAAAATAATGTTCCCAGTGATTTGTCGAGCCCAAAATTAGCAACCTTTACAACCAGATACAGAGAAGCAAATAGTGTACCAACAAGTCCATAGAGCGCTCCACCCAGTGTTTTGAATAAAAAAAACTGGTGTGTCAAAAAAATCAGGCTAAAAATAATTGTTTCTATGGCATTCCATCTGATACCAGCAAAAAATTGTTGATACAGGATTTTGCTCGTCATCTATTTGTCCTATTCAAAAGTGAATGGATGTTGAGAATATTCAGTGTTGAGAATATTCAGTAGTGTAAAATAAGAAAAAATACCGCCTAATAATCAAATAATACCAAAAAATACGTATTGTTTCCATGCGCGGCTCTCTTTTTTGCCTCATTCCATTTTTTGGATGATATGCTATGATAAGGTCGAGCATGAGTAAAAAGCATCCGAGGGGAGCTTTTACCCTTCTGGAAGGGGGAGTCTCATGTTCATTCTCAATGAAAAAGTATTCTATCCAGGTCATGGTGTTGCAAAAATCAATCGCATAATTGACAAACGAGTTGATGGTTCTACACTCCAGTTCTTCGAGCTTACCTTCATCAACAAGGATATGACCATTTTAGTTCCAACCAGTAATCTTCCTTCAGTTGGCGTTCGTCGCTTAAGCTCAGACAACGGTGTTGATGGTATTTTTAAAATGTTGTCAGAGCGTGCAAAGCCAATCAGCACTGATCCAAGTGGTAGCAACTGGAACAAAAGGAACAAAGAATATCAACGTAAATTGCGCAGCGGCAGTCTCCAAGAAATTTGTGAAATCTATCGTGATTTAAAGCAAATTTCATCACAAAAAGAGCTGTCTTTTGGTGAAAAGAGCCTACTACAAGAAACTGAATCACTGCTTTCCCAGGAAATAGCCATCGTAAAGCGTGTAGGAGAGGATGTTATAGTCCAGGAATTGCGCGCCCAGTTTGATGCTTCAGAGGTAAGCCACCAATTTACGGCATAATATTCATTGAAAACTCGGAAATAGCGTATTGTAAAGGCAATTTCGTGTTTCCGGGTCGGTTATTGCATGATATACTATAGTAATATCTGAATAATTAGTATTAATATGGAATTACCTGTAATGCAATCCAATAAAAAATATGCGCTTATACTCTTAGGTCCAACAGGGGTAGGTAAAAGTGGATGTGCCGAGTTATTGGCAGAAAGCATGCCTGCAGAAATTATCAACATGGATATCGGTTCATTCTATACTCGATTAAAAATAGGCACCGCCAAACCAGATTGGAAAAAAAGCCCCATTCTACATCATATGTTTGACGTCATTGATAAGCCAGAAAGTTTGAGTGTCACCCAGTATCGTACTATGGTTTCAAAAATACTGAATGATGTTTGGCAGCGAGGCAATGTACCCATTTTGGTGGGCGGATCAGGGTTCTACCTCAAGTCTCTTTTTTTTCCTCCGAAAATTAATCCTTCTTGCCCTGAGGGGTCTAAAAAAATACAAAATGACGATGTATCTTGGGAAAAACTCAATTCAATTGATCCTGCTCGTGCGAAGCACATTCATCCCAACGATACGTATCGCATTACACGTGCATTAGAACTTTGGGCATCTACTGGTAAAAAACCATCCGAACTTGTTCCTGCTTATAATCCGCTTATTACTGATTATGATCTTGTTTATCTCACAAGGGATCGCAATGAACTTTATACCATTATTAATGAACGCACCACTCAGATGATGCAACAGGGATTGCCTGATGAGGCTTATCAACTGTATAAAGACCCTGAATGGAAAAACTTTCTATCACATAAGAAAATTATTGGGTACGATGATTTTTTCCCGTACTTCGCGCAACATGGAAATAATAATAAACCAATTTGGCTCAAGCAG
>JABSSP010000095.1 GCA_013213985.1 Candidatus Babelota bacterium
AATACAGCCTGTTTAGTTAAAAAAAAGGACCCGCTTTTTAGCGGGTCCTTTTTTTTGAATCAAAATATTCAAAGACTTCCGACTTCGCCGAGGCTTCGACGGACAAATCGATACAATTTACTACGTAAATCATACTTCGATACGCTATGCTACTCAGTACAGACTCAGGATGCGAATTTTTTTTATTTTTTTAATGTAAAAGACCGGTAGCATCGCCGGTGACCCGAAGTCCGATAGGACGTGTGGTCATTATCGATGCGGGAGAAGGATCAAACAGGCTGTTTGTGCCCTTTTAGTCAAGGTGTTTTGGGCAAGCAAAACATCTTGTTACACGCTCTGTATATATATCACCAAACATTTAACAATAAAAAATCCTACTGCGGTACTCAACACATTCGCACAAATCAACCATGAAAAAAGTACGCCACGATTTAAGTAAGGAAAATACAAGAGCGCAACGCATGTTTGCAGCGTTGCACTTACCAACACGCACAAACTAAAAAATAAAAAGTCTAAGAAAATCCCATACTCTCCGATGCGTATCGGAATAATACAACGAGCAAATAACAGTTCGGTAAGCATGCCTACCAACAACGTCGTCAAACTCATAGCAAAAACAGGAACGATCATTTTATAGATCGGTTTTTTAACAATAAGGCACATGACTGTAAGTAAAATAATGCAATCAACCAAAAATAATCCGAAAGTTAATTCATTGTATCCGCCATCCTGCGCAACAAGTGGATAAAAATAAGCAGAAAAAATATCAAAAGTAACGAACGGTAACGATAAACACGTACCCCAAAATAACCACCCACTCATGCCATCTTTTTTTGTATCCATTGCTCCACCTCTCTTTATCTACAAAAAAAGAACCTGCCTCTTGTAAGGCAGGTTCTCTCTATTCATTGGGAAGGTATCACAGTCAAACGGTAAAGGTCAATCTTCCTTATCACTTGCTGCTGAACTTTTTACTTTTTCGTCCAAAATCCCATTAATAAACTTATATGCATCTTTTTCAGCAAAACATTTTGCCAGTTCAATTGCTTCATTAATAATAATAGTTGAATCAATGTCAGTATTTGCTAATTCCCACAATGCCATACGTAAAAACAATTTAGTGCACAAACCAATGCGGTCAAATCTCCAATTACTTAACAATGGTTTTATTTCTTCATCAAGTTTATCACGATCATCAATAATAGATTGAGCAGTCTTTACTGCCTCACTATCAAGTGGGACATTTAACTCAAAACCACGGTTGAAATTATCAACAATTGATTCTAACGAATTGTCATAATCAAAATTTTCCATTGCATAAAGATAATGAAAAATAAGCGATCGGAATGCACGGCGTGAAAGATTTTTATAAGAGAACGGTTGCTGCTTTTTTTCCTGCTCTGGCTCCCCGCCTAGCGGAGTGGTTGTTTTTACATTATCGTCTGACATGAGTTCCCGCTAATCTTATTGTTTTACACGTTCAATATATTTTGCATCACGCGTATCAACTTTGATTAGATCACCTTCGTTGATAAAAAGTGGAACCTGCAAAACCAATCCCGTTTCAAGCGTAGCTGGTTTGTTGCCAGCACCTTGCGCAGTGTCACCTTTGACACCCGGGGGAGTTTCTTTAACCTCTAATTCCATAAACAGTGGCGGAGTCACACCAATTGGTTTTTCATTGAAATACAAAATATTATAAATGGTTTCTTCTTTTAAATAATCA
>JABSSP010000096.1 GCA_013213985.1 Candidatus Babelota bacterium
ACTTCGTCGGGCACTCAGGATGTGTAATTTAAATTACTTGTTCGAAGAATCTTCTGAGGTAGAAAAACATCAGAATACAAAAAAAATCTTTTAGCGTATAGTTAAAATATGAAAAATACTGATAAGCATGTTGAGCGTGGATGACGATTATGAGCGACGTAATACAAAAAATACGGGATCAAAAAGGGATAAGTGAAGAGAAATTATTTTCTTTACTTTACAAAGAAGCAACAAAAAATAACAAGCTTATGTACATGGGGCTTCTTTTACAACGAGCAGCACGTGAATTTGGAAATAAAATTGCACTTATTGATCAGGAATCTAATAGGCAACGTTCAATTACGTATTCAGAACTCTATGCGCGTGCCGTTGCGCTGAGTAAAAAACTTATCGAACGCGGTATTAAGCCAAAAGATCGCGTGCCTCTTTTTTTTGAAAATTCAATTGAATTTTATATCGGTTATTTTGCAATTGTTCAAGTTGGTGCCGTTGTTGCACCGCTTAATACATTTTTACATGATCGTGAATTGCAACATATTATGAAAGATTCACAACCAACATGCATGATTGTTTCAGATGCATGCGCGCAGCGTTTGCGTGAATTGGGATTGAATGATTTGCCTTTTATCACTCGAGCCGATATGGATTTTGATGCACCAGCAGATATGAACGTTGATGATTTTAAAGTTATCGAACTTGATTCTGACGAAATGGTGGCCTTGTTATACACGTCGGGAACCACCGGCTTGCCTAAAGGCGTAATGCTCAGTTCTAAAAATATTATGACCAATGTAATTCAAGGCATTGCCCGCGCTGGGTTTGGCCTTCATGAAGATGAGCGAATTTTTGGTATTTTACCCCTATTTCATAGCTTTGCGCAGTTCGCGTGTGTGTGGGCTCCTCTTTTTGTTGGGGCCACCGTCATAGTGGTGCCAAAAATCGATCGTCGCTCAATTTTATCTGGTTTAGCATATAGGCCGACAATCTTCCTTGGTGTGCCCGCTCTGTACGGATTATTATGCCTTATGAGGAGTGCTCAGCTTGACTCAGTACGCTATTTTGTTTCAGGGGGTGATGCCTTGCCTGACAAAATTCGTGCAGCTTTTGCTCTTATTTACCGCAGAAAAATATGTAGTGGTTATGGATTAACCGAAACGTCGCCACTTATTTCCGTTGATTTTTCAGGTGAACTTGCACCCACAAGCATGGTTGGTCCGCTTGTTATGGGCATGGAAGGGGTACTCAAGGATGAAGCAGGCAATGAAGTACTCAAGGGGGAAATTGGTGAACTCTGGGTAAAGGGTGACAATGTCATGCTGGGCTATTACAATGCACCTGAAATGACCAAGCAGGTATTGCAAAATGGCTGGTTTTGTACCGGAGATTTAGCCTATTTTGATGAAAAAAATAACATTGTAATTACGGGGCGTCTTAAAGATCTTATCATTCATAAGGGCCTTAACATTTACCCGCAAGAAATTGAAAATGTTATTTTGGCACATGCTGCTGTTATACGCGCCGGAGTGATTGGTAAAAGGGTGGGAGATGAAGAGGTTCCTGTAGCCTACGTTCAACTGCGAGAAGAAGTTCCTAATATTGAAAAAGAGCTCAAAGAGCTGTGTAAAAAGAACTTAGCTACCTATAAAATCCCGCGTTCCTTTTTGTGCACTACAAAGGAGCTGCAAACAACGGCGACTGGTAAGGTTAATAAAAAAGTACTCCGAAAGCAGAATAACGGCCTTGTGTAGCCATTAAAACGGGATGTAATATTTTTTTTAAGTTACGGCA
>JABSSP010000097.1 GCA_013213985.1 Candidatus Babelota bacterium
AATGTCTTTAACTTTTTGAGCAACATCACCGCCTTCCTTACTTAAACTAGATGGATTAGTGGTGACCCCATCAAGTATGCCAAGCTCCCGATATTTTTTAATATCTTCAATATTAGATGTATCTAAAAATAATTTCATACCAACTCTCTTTTTTACTAAATACATAAAACGTTTTCATAACAGCTTCACTGTAATAAAAAAAAGGATATTCAGGCAAGAAATAATCTCTCACCTGAATCTTTAATAGAATCTTTTACGATAGTTGTTATCTATTTTATTTGTTGCGTAATCCATTTAGACAAGAATGCAATACCATCCGGTATTTTTCTTTGCGGCCTTACAGAATCAAGATACACAAGATACGGTTGCTGGCCTGCTTTTTTAACTACTGAAACAGAAGCCCAATGCCGTTGGCCGGTAGGTGTGGTGAAAAAGAAAGAGTAAATACCTTCATATTCATCGTTTTTAAATTGGTTAAGAGTTATTAATTTTATCTGATCTTTAAGATTTTGAAATTTTAAAGGATCTTCTTTTAAAACTAAATTTTCTTCAGTGTAGTCATCGGGAAAAAGGGTAGATGCAATAATATAATTTTTTAGTTGAACTTTGTCACTTTCTGCTATTACATTCTCTATCTGAGCTTCTCCAAGTGGACATTTTTCTTTCTCTTTATCAAAAGCAGCTGACAGATGCTGAATGGTTTGAGAATTAACAGCATTGCGTCCAAAGGCCTGATGAAGCGCTTTTGTATTGAAAACTGATTCATATCCACACACATAACCGACTTGTTCCTTGACTGGTAAATATTTAAATTGAATATCTACTTCTTGCGACAATCTTTGTATGTCAGCAATCAATGCAACTCTATTTTGTTGTTCTTGTTGTTCTCGATGTTCTTTTCGATCTACTGGTTCTGTTTTATCTAAAGTACGTTGTAACATTTGCAGCCGCGCTCGATATTCTATACCGGCCTGAGTAGTCCTTCCGACTCTCCTTATCCTTTCTTCCAGACCCGCTATTTCTGCCAACTTACCTGTCCGAGAAAATTTTTGAAGCGCAGCTTCTGCATCTGCTTCTTGAAGTTGTTGAGCAAGGTTCGTTAAATAAGCTTGAGAATCGTCACGTCGTGGTCGTTCGCGTTGAACCACTGCAGCTTCTGAGGTCTTCTTTTCCTCTTCTTCTTGGGCATCAGCTGGTCTTTGTATTGATGCTTGCTGATGTTGTTGTTTAAGCAAAAAATCTTGTAGTCTATTGATTTCTGATCTCAAGCTGTTTTGCATAACTTCATAATCAGCACTACCAGACTTCAGCTCAAAAAACTTTTTCTGAAGCTCATCAAGTTGTTGTTCTTCTGGTGTTGTTGTCCTCGCGGGTTGCACCATTGGTCTTCTAAGCAGCCTGCGCTGCTCACGACGACTTTCTTCAATTGCTTCTTCCATAAGCAATGTATTTAACTCTGGAACAAGGCTATTGCGTATGGTTCGATCGAAATTGTTATCTCCCAAACCAGCCAATTTTTCTTGTATAGTTACAATCCGTTGCTGGCGAACAGACATAGCTGCAGGCTGAATAGTTCCCCCGTATAAAGCTATAAGGCCAAATAGAAAGCCTCTTAAAACCATATTTTTCATCTTTTACCCTTATTTTTATCTGAAAACCGTAAAATGCCTTCTCTTATTTTAAGCATAAGGTATAATAGAAATAAAAGTCAAGAATTTAGGCTCAATAAAAAAGAAATTTTTCTCTGGACACCCCCTATCACTCAATTTATTTTTTTCTCTCCGGAAATATTGAACGGTCTATCCAAAATTACTGGACCGTTCTGATTATTATAAAAAAAGGTTGGACCATCTTTAGGGGTAATAACACATTCAATTGGATTTGTTTGACCTACTTGAAAACCGCCAAGTGCACCCACTACAATTGCAATTTTTCTATCATTTTCAGACAGGCGTTCATTGGTGCTTTGTTGAGCTGAAACCGCAGCTGCACCACCAGATAATCCTCCGATTGCAGCGCCTTTTACTACCGCACCATCTAACCCATGTGGACCCATCGGCGCTACAGTTTGAATAGCACACAAAAGATACATCGCAAAAGCATATACGCAAACCGAAAACATAGTCATCCCTATGATTATTAAAAATTAATTTTCTTGATTTTTTAACTAACTGACTAGGCGTTTTAAAACTAGCCTGTCAAATATTGTAAAAAAAAACTTAAGATTGAAAATGCCATCCATAGCTTTAGTAAAGATGGCGTCCCCAAGGGGATTCGAACCCCTGTTTTCGCCGTGAAAGGGCGACGTCCTAGACCAGGCTAGACGATGGGGACAATACAACGTGAGCGTCAAAAAAGAAAGGGCCCTACTTCGCATTGCTTTCGGAATTAGTTACGAAGGGCATACTTCACTTGTTACTGTCAATGTCAATTCTTATATTCCAGCTTCACTAAAAACTGGCGGTTCCATACGAACCTCTAGTGAAGACTGGCCTGCCAGGCATTTCTAAAAGAAATAACTGGTGAGCCGCGTTGGAATCGAACCAACGACCCACAGCTTAAAAGGCTGTTGCTCTACCAACTGAGCTAGCGGCTCGCCACAAAAAAACATTTAAGAATAAATGCCTCTTTTCTAAATTGACTCTTATAAGGTATAAAACCAAGGCCTTTTTGTCAACAAAAAAGAGTCGTTTTTTTAGTTTTTTTACAAGACTATGTAAGTAAACCACTCAAAATGTAGCCGCTCACTGAACAATAAATAAATACACCCAGAATATCCATCAGTGTAGCTAAGAAAGGGCCAGCCGAAAATGCCGGGTCAATATTAAAGCGTCTTAGTAGAATTGGAATTAAACTGCCCAGCGAAACTGCTACAACAACAATTACCGCAAGTGAAACGCTAATCGCAAGCGATTCTATTATACTGCGTGATGTTAAATAAGCGCGCACAAAACCAACTGCACCCAAAATAAGTGCAAGTAACAATGCCATGCTCATTTCTCGTTTAAAAAATTTCCAGACATTACTCGGTCTAATTTCGCCTGCAGCAAGACCTTGGATTGCGATAGCAGAGGTTTGGTTGCTTGAGTTGCCACCAGCACTAATGAGAGTAGTAATGAAAATCCACAACGAACCTATTTGTAATGTTGCTGCATACGACTGCATAATTTTTGCTGAAAACGACTGTGCAATAAGCAAGACAACTAAAATCGATCCTCGTTCAGCTAACACCCGCCAAAATGGTGCTTCAAAATAAGTGCCTCTTATTGGAACTAGTGCCGACATTATTTGAAGATCTTCACTTGCCTCTTCAACCAAAACGTCGATGAGCGTTTCACTTGGAATTACGCCAAGAAAGTGGTCGTCCTTGCCAATAACGGGCACGGTCATGAGACCATAGTGAACCATCTGTTTTGCAATTTTTTCTTGATCTTCGTCTGCTTGAGCAATATATTCATTAGGGCGCATAAACGTAGCAATACGTGTTTGTGGACTTTGTAATACGAGGTCTTCAAGTTTAATATGGCCAACAAGTTTATGGTGTCTGTCGGTTACATACAAAAGCGGGTCAATATCTCTGCTCGGATGTAAGCGTTGCAACAATAAAATGCTTTTTTCAACCGTGAAATCTTTCATCAATGTCAGTGCGTCGATGTCCATGATTCCACCAGCTGAATCTGGTGCAAATTTCATGAGAGAAAGGACATCTTCTCGTGGCTTTTTGTGTAAAAGACCCAAATATAGTTGTAGTTCTTGGTCAGAAAGTAAATCAAAAAGATCGGTTAGCTCGTCAGGCGGCAATGAGTTAAGAGCATCTGCTTCATCCTGTTCATCCATAAAAGAAAGGCTTTGAACTCTCATTGCATCTGAAAATTCGTCAAAGACTTCTAGCTTTATTTCTTTAGGCAGCCGAATGAACAAGAGTTTGAAATAACCCTGTTCTATATCAGCAAAAAAATCCACCATATCTGCAGGATGCAGCTTAAGGAAATCATCCCATAAAAGACGTGCTTCTGACGACTTGCCTTTAACAATACTATCTATTTTTCTTCGCACCTTACGGAGAATTTTCTTTGCATCCATGATTTTTTTCCTCCCGAAACAACCACCCCTTATGGACCGTGCCTTTCCAGGTTAGTTAATCTTTACCCGCTTGTCCATCGACAGGTTTCAGTTTGCAAAGTATACTATGGGTATAAATGTTGGTTATCAACAAATCATTCAAAAAGGCCTTTGGTCTATCGGCCAGGGGATAGAATAAAATGAAAAATAAAAAAAAACTAACCGAAACTCACAGTCCCTCGGACAATTATAATACGTTCGTCGTTTCTCAAGAAGATGCTGGCACGCGCCTTGATAAGTTTCTTTTTAAGCACCTGACTACTATCCAATCGCGCACTACGGTCAAGCAAATAATTGAAAATAACATGGTAATAATTAATGAAAAACCAATTACAAAAGCAAACACTCTGATAAAATTTGATGATATTGTTCGCGTACAAAAGTCAGTTACTATTGACCCTGAACAGATAAAAAAAGAAAAAGCAGAAAAAGTAAAAGAACTTAACATTGATAGTATTCATCAGGGTGAAGACTTTTTAATTGTTAATAAACCTGCCGGATTACTTGTCCACTCAACCCCCATTGATATAACAAGTGTCACCTTAGCTGACTGGCTTCTTACAAAATTCCCACACGTAGAAGATGTTGGCGAGCCGGGCCGTCCGGGAATAGTGCATCGTCTTGATAAAAATACGTCGGGCATTATGATTCTTGCACTCACACAAGACGCATACGAAACATTTGTTGGCATGTTTAAAAATCGCCTGATTAAAAAAACCTACCACGCATTTGTCAAAGGACATCCAGATAAAGAAGGATTTATTAATGTACCCATCGGCAGACACCCAGTGCACCGTCATAAAATGACTACATTTAAACAAAAATCAACAGATAAAATACGTTCAGCATTGACCCAATACAAAGTGCTCAACTATTTTGATGACAGTACTTTAATAGAGTTACAACCAAAAACTGGCCGAACTCATCAAATTAGAGTGCACATGACAGCTCTTGGTCATCCACTACTCGGTGATTATATTTATGGATCACAATCAACTGATATAGCGCGTCATGCATTGCATGCTCACGCACTTGAGTTCGAATTTAAAGGGAAGAAGTTTTACTTTTCTTGTCCGGCTCCGGACGACTTTAAAAAAGTAATTGAAAAAAAACTTGCAATTGTTCATAAAGCCGAATAATATAAAACTCGAGCCAAGAAGGAATTGTAGTGATGAAGCACTATCTTGTCTGAATTTTTTAAAAAATAATTAGTTCTTTTTATTGACTCATTTGTTTTTGTATCTCTGTCTGCTCGCATTCTTTTTGCGAGTTTTTTTTGCGTTATCTTTTTTGTGCTTTTCTGCGCGCTGTCTAATTTTTTCAAATTGTTTTCTATAATTATTAACAGCATCACCTTTAAATATTACTGAATTCTCTTCATTAGTTTGATAGGCTTTTCCCGTAAAGTTACACGAACCGGTCCATAACAAGGATCGGCCTTTTTTATCCTGACTCTTAAATGTATTATCTAAACAAATAATAAATTTGTTATGCATAAGTGGTGAAGAAAACGCCTTTTTATTTGGCCCATATTCATAAACAACAATTCCAGGATGTTCTTTAAGTCTACTAATTTCGCTAAATCGACCTACCATAGTTCCGTCTGCTATGATTTCTATTTTGACTCCTCTATTACTCGCCTTGATCAACTCATCAGCAATCGCTTCATCATTGAGTATATATGCAGCCATCTTAATTTCTTTGCGTTCATTTTCAATCAAAGAACGCAACTCGAGACGCACATTATCATCAGGAGAAAAAAGAGGTTTACCAATAACCTGACTGTCTTTAGTGCTCGTTGAAAAATTTCTTATTGGTCCGAGTTGCTGCATTGCTTGAATTGGAAATTTGTGAATAAAATGAGTTCTACCAAAGCCTTGCGTCGGTATAATGTTAGCAGCGGCCTTTTTTAAAAATGTTCGCGGGAGCCGTGAACTCAACAAGTGGTTACAAAAAAGAGGAATAACCGCAACAATTATTACACATCTTAACACTCTATGTTTCATACGTTTAGTTCCCACTTTCTGTAATGGCTAAAAAATTTGACACTGCTTCAACTTTCACCGTTACTTTAACAAAAAAAGTTTTATCACTCAAGTTGTTCAAAATTTTAAACGTACTTCTAACTCTCCCCCAACATCGCGACGTTCGTCACGAAACACTCGTACATTAACATCGTCTGAGAACAAATAACCAAACTCAAACCGTGTGTCCTCAGATAAACTAAAGTTTTTTTGAATAAGCGCTCGCCAACGATTTTTGATTTCTATTTCAAGTGAAGCACGCAGTCCGCCCCGCCCTGTTTGATCACTCAAGCTTGGTATAAGTCGCACATGTTTAAATGGATAAAAAAATCGTGTAATTGATCTCCCTAAGCTATCAGAATCAAATAAAAGACTTCTTACATTTTGAATAACCAGTGCAGGCACTACAACATTGAGCGAATTTTCTTCAGATCCAGCAAACAAAAGAGATATAATTTGCTGCTCTGTTAATGGAGGCGAAGAATCCAAACTAATATCAGGGTGTTGTAACGAGCCAACAACACGCATCGTAACAGTATTTTTTTTAATCTTATTCTTAGCTATTAATTCAATTAATGGATCATTTAATTGGCCTTTAATAAAGGTAATCCTGCCTTTCTTTATATACAACGGCTTGTAGGGAAACAACAGCTTGCCACCAGTAAGGTTAATTGAACCCTCAACATGTGGATCTTTTATTGTATTAGAAACCGATATATTCACATTCGCTGCAGTTTCTAAAAATGATGTTTTTACCCGTATAGGATCCCTTGTCCCAATGGTAACATCACAATCAATACGTACATCGTTTGAATTAAAAGCTTCATTTGTTATCGTAAATAAGTTTTTCTGAAAACCCTGAGAAAAAAGATTTTCTTTTAACTGTGAGCGTTCAAGTATAAGGCGGGCATATATGCGTGCACAGCTTTTTTTCGATCGTGTAACTAATAATGATCCTGAAACTACTGCAAATAAATCTCTCTGTACATTTAATAAACAGGAATTCATTTTAAAAGAAGCGTGAACAAAGGATGGTACCAACCGTTCATCAAAATATGCCACCGCTCGTTTACATGAAATAGTTCCTTTATGTAATGTGCATACAACATCCTTTACTACAGCTTTTTTATTGAGGTAATCCAAAGCAAATGTTGAACAAAATTCATTCATAAAGTTATACGTTTCTGGAACTCGAATGGTACCATCAACTAACGTAATATTCCCTGTTAGACACTGCCCTTCTAGACAAGCTGACACAACAAAGCGTCCTTCACCCTGCACATCATACTGCAAGAGTCCTTTAACTACAGACCGAATTAACGGGAACTCAATTTCTCCTTTGATAGTATTACCATCCCTTTTGATTGAAGTAAGTGACAAGCTATCTTTATTTTTTAATGAAAACTGTTCAAAGCAGACATGAGGTTCTAACTTATATCGTACTTGATATGCAGTATCGCCCACTTTGCCTTCTATACACAATTTTTTATTTTGTTCCTTTATGTGGCCCGCCAATACCACCTGCCGATCAAGTTTTGCATTACGAACAATGCCGCTATACTTACCTGATATTCCATGTTGTTTATCAAAAGAAATTTTTACATTACACTCGTGCGGTCTCATGTTCCAATACCGAGTACTCGGAATTTCAATTAACAGGTTATTGGTTGCTTCTAAACTTCCCTTGTTTGTATCTTCATCCCAATGCCATGCACCATTTATCTCTACCGTGGGCATCAAATGTACCTGTGCTCCTCCTTTCCATTTTCTCCCTCGCCGTGAAAAATAAATTTTACAAGAAGCATCACTTAGACCACGCCCAAACTGCACATTTTTTATATCAAGATGACCGTTCAGCCCACGACTCAGGTCAGTCAAATTTGCAATTGTTTTTAAGGAGCATGTACCAGAAGAACCAATCTCAATTGCATCGTTAGCAACAAGGTGTGAAAGATATGAAAAAGGGAATTGTGCACTACATGCGACAATAATTTTGTCATCTATTATACTTACCGTAACAGGATTAATAGAAAGCGTTTTATCTTTACTTTCAACAAAAAAATATCCCCGCTGCCCTTGCAGTTTTCCTTTGACATGACACGCTGTTCCTAACTGCGCAAGCTGTGGAATATCACATGTACAGTCAGTAACTACGTGAAAGCCATCCGTACGCTTATCCCATGTAATAACCCCTGACAACGTATCCCAACAAAGCCGTTCGTACATTCGTGCACAACTACTTTTGATCTCCATCCGTGAACACAACACTCCGTCTACTCTTTTAGACCAACTATCAAATGAACATGAAAACGATAGTGTTTTTTGAGTATTAGAGGCAGTACATGTAGCATTACGTATTTCAACTAATTGCAAGTGAACTGGTAATCCGCGTGGCATCCCTTTTATTATTTTTTTCACATGAGGAAAAATATCTGGTTTTACCCCTGTAATATTGGATGTCACACAAAGCTGATTAACTGAAACAGATAAGTCAATCATTCTATAGAGCAATAGACTGCGCCACGTACATTCGCTAGACAATTCTTTACAACGCCATTGCCATTTTTCGTGCGAATCAGGTGCAGAAGAAACTTTTACATTATTCAGAACAATACAAGGATGTAAAAAATCAATAGACACAACGTCACATGCAACTGTGCAATTAAATATTTTTTCAAATACACGTTTGAAATGGTTGCCTACATAATCTTTTATCCATTGGTCATCACGCATAGAAAAAAATACCGCAATCAAACCAACGAACAACGCAAAAAATATTTTTTTTAACATAGGTACTAGTTAAGGTGTAAAATTATAATAAACGCCATTTTTTGCCATCGTGATAATAAATACGTAAAAGTGGAATATGTGAAACGGGACTACTCAACGCGTACATATGCTTTTTATTTTTATCAACTAAATACACGGTTCCTGCTTGTACTTTACCAGAAGGACCAAACAAAATACGATTTTTTTTAAATGTAATTGCTGATGTTATTGGAATGGTACTAGTTGAAGGAGGCCCTTTTGTTCCAGATAAAAAACCGAATTGCACAAAACGAGGAAGTTTTTCTTGTACACCATCGACAAAATAAAAATTATTTTTAGTATCAAAGGTAACAGTATGTTCAGATTGTGTTGCGAGCGCCTTTGAACGTAAATGTGAACATACTTGATATAATTTTTTTGCCTCACCTCTGACAACCATTTTATTCAAAAAAGAACTATGAGCAAAGCCAAGTGTTCCCAATAAAAAAATAAGGCAACATACAACCAATAGCTCAATGAGAGAAAACGCTCGTTGTGTTTTGTACATTAGCTGCCTTTAATTTTGATTTTATACCTTGTCTCTACACAAATACTTTATCACTAAACAACAAAAAGATGTTCTTTTTATACCCTCTCTGCTAAATTTCAATTGCAGCCTATAACCATAACATAAAAATTTTTTCTATTTTACTGAAGTATCAACTATGAAAAAGAAACTCGCTGCCCTTCTCTTTCTTTTCACCTTTTCTTTTCCTTGCTTAGCTTCTGCCGAGCGAATAGATTGTCCTTTTGAGTTAATGAAGACAGCCTAGAAAAAAGACGCTAAAATTTTAAAAAAATGGAATACAAAGGGACGCAAATACCAATTACAAACACAGCGTGTTGCCAATTGTGCAGACGAACTATACGAGCAAAATAAACTTGCTCCCTCAGATGAAGGAAAAATTTATAATCTCGCAAAAAAAATGTCACGTCGCAAAAAAAACGTTCATATGCACTGCTTTTAGATAAAAGCGAACAATCTATGAGTGACGTTGAGGAGGATATACAAAAGGAACATGAAAATTTACAAAAACTTGTAAAACGAGAAGAAAAGAAAAGAAAGTTAATGAACAGTCCTGGAAAAGATCAAATAACATTTGAAGATATTAAACAAAGTCACCCTAAAAGTTTGATTGTTTTTGGAAATAAAATTTACTACAAAAAAACCATTATAAAACATATTGTTGCGTCTCTTGGCAGAAAAAATGGTCCCTATTTTCCGTCATCTGATGCACCTAACGCTCTATCCCTTCTCAAAATTGATAAGCCGATGCCCACTGACTTAATTTGTGATTTAACAGAGGATGTAGGCTTGCCTAGGGAAATTTTTGTCACAGAAAACCTTATTGTCGAACTCGTACAACAAATTCAAAAAAGAGAAAATGCTTTTTCTACAGCTGACGATGAAAGCGCTGATGCCCTTGTGCTCAGAACCGAAATTGATCAACTAAAAAAAACTCTCTGGCAAACATTGATCGATTCTGGATACATAATATGATTCTGAGTATATCCCACAAAACTAGGGGGAAGAAGAGAAGAAAGAAGAATCATAAAAACCTCTTTTCTAATACAAAAGATACCCTTCAATAAAAGCAGTAAAATAGGTCATTTTTAACTGTCTTTTGCAATCCTCATCCTATTATTGATCTTATGCAACGCATACAATTAGGTGAAAGTTATCTAGTACTTATTACTGAAGATAATAATGAAACAGAAATAATTGAAATTGATATACGTTGCCTACAAAGACAACTTACTAAACTTTTAGGTATACACCGCTACCATCCGTAAAAAAAAAATTTATTCCGCAGTTGCTACAGACAACACTTCTTCTATGGTCGTAATACCTTGTTTAATTTTACGCACACCATCTTGTAACAAGGTTGTCATGCCATCCTTTATTGCTTGTTTGCGTATTTGCGATGTATCAGCACGTTCCATGGTAAGTTTTGCGATGCCATCCGTCATGTCCATAACTTCAAAAATGGCTGCCCTACCCTTGTAACCAGAGCCGTTGCATTCTTGGCAGCCAACCGGTTTATAAAAATTAATTTTTTCAGCTTCTTTTTCAGTCAGGCCAACACTTGCCAAAGAACTTTTTGTTGGTTTGTGTGGCTCTTTACAAAATTTACATAATCTGCGTACCAAACGTTGCGCAAGTGCAATATTAATTGAAGACGCAAGTAAAAACGGCTCAACGCCCATATCAATTAAACGAGTAATTGTTGCTGGTGCACTATTAGTGTGAAGCGTACTTAAAACTAAGTGACCCGTTAACGCTGCTTGTACTGCAATTTGTGCTGTTTCTTGATCGCGCGTTTCACCAATCATGATAATGTCAGGATCTTGCCTCAAAATAGAACGAAGCGCTGCTGCAAAGGTCATACCAATTTTTTCTTTTACCTGCACTTGCCCCACACCACTCATTTGATATTCAACAGGATCTTCTACCGTCACAATATTTACATCCGGGTTATTAAGTTCGCTTAAAATTGAATATAAGGTTGATGTTTTACCAGAACCTGTTGGACCAGTGACATAAATAATACCATTGGGTTCATGAATTGTTTTATTAA
The DNA here is from genome assembly GCA_013213985.1 of Candidatus Babelota bacterium. Taxonomy (GTDB): domain Bacteria; phylum Babelota; class Babeliae; order Babelales; family Vermiphilaceae; genus JABSSP01. The sequence goes on from JABSSP010000097.1 coordinate 11,534, forward strand.
TTATTTCATAATCATGCTCACTAAAATCAAGATTTTTAAGCTCACTAAACGAGCGCGATTTATCTAATATACGCATTACCACTCGTTCACCATAGGCAACAGGCAAAATTGAAACACGAATATCAAATGGCTTGCCCGCAACTTTAAGATTAATACGGCCATCTTGCGGAATACGCTTTTCAGCAATATTAAGATTCGCCATAATTTTAATACGAGAAATAAGCGCACCTTGTAATCGTTTGGGTGGTGACATTACTTTGTACAAAACACCGTCAATTCGATAGCGTACCGCAACTTCTTTTTCGTATGGTTCGATATGAATATCAGAAGCATCGCGTTTTACCGCTTGAAATAAAATATGATTTACCAACTTAATAATTGGTGCTTCTGCTGCCATTGCAACAATATCTTTTTCTTCAATGTCGGCAAATTCAACATCTTCTAAATCTTTTTCGCCCTCTTGCTCGAGCTCTTCAAGCATTTGCTTGGCACCTTCAAGCGGGTAATATCTATTGACTGCTTCAATAATTGCTGGATGTGGTGCAACCGCATACACCGTGTTACCACCTAATAATAAATTAAGTTGGTCAAGCGGTTGAAACATCATTGGGTTGGCAGTAAGAAGAGTAATTTTACCATCACGCATGACGGGCATTACGACATTGTCACGCAAAAATTTAAGTGGAACTTTGCCCAAAAGTGAAGGATCAGCCATGGCATCGCTGACTTCTTTTACAAAATCAAGCGACGCATACGAAGCATATGCTTGAGCTAATTGGACCGGAGTTATAAAATTTTTCTCAAGCAAACAATCTTGTAATTTTTTGCCAATTTTTTCAGATTCTTTTTGGCATTCTCGTAATTGTTGAGAATTAATTACCCCGGTATCAACAAGAATATCGCCGATCCCTTTTTTTATCATATAAGGCTCCGTTCCATGTTCATGTGATATTGCGTGTTAATGCGCGCACATCTACTTGAGAACAAAGGTAACAGACTGCAAAAAGAATCACAATGTGATTTCATCAAATAGTTGTTTACAATAATCAAAGGATGACCATTCATCCCCAGCCTTAAAAGGCATGGGGTATTCTGATCATATTAATAACATTTTGCTGTCCATTTTTTCTCTCCTCTTGCTTTCTCCTTTTTTAACAACGCTTCACGCCTTCATGTTCTATAATTTTGTACACTTTTGCAAATCTTCAATACAAATTAAAAAACCTCTTGCGTCCTCACCCCATCGTCCTATACTTATTATGTGAGGTTATTGAACTTTCTAACATATCTAGGAATCAGTATGATCAAAAAACACTCTTTCTTTTTACTCCTTTTTTCTCTTTTAATGTCTAGCAACTTTTGTTATACCAAGTGGGCACCCTTCATTACACAAAAAGATCCGACAACCGGTAAAGGAGCCCGTACTAATAAAACAATAAAAGATATGTCATATGAAGAGTTGCTGCCAAGAAAAAACAAGCACAAAGAAGCCGGCAACCTTGATGTTGTTATTAGATATCTTGAAACCATGGAAGCAGTATGCCCCGATGCTGAAAACACTGCACAAATAAAATTAGAGCTTGCTGATGCCTATTTTGAAGATGG
>JABSSP010000098.1 GCA_013213985.1 Candidatus Babelota bacterium
AGAGTTGAAGGATCAAAACGGAGAATTTCACACAGTTTATCCTAATCTAGATGTTGCAAAAAATAGGTTAAGGCTTGCTCCTCGCAAAAGGAAAAGAAGGGACGTAGAAAGAGAAGATGAGAAACAGCGCGCTAATGAAGCAGCAAAAGATGCAGGGATTGGTTCGCATCGCTTAGAAGTTTCAAAAGAAGACGACGGTAAAGCATGGCTTATTACTACAACGGAAACAGGAAGATTTAAGCAACCATTAATTACTAACTGTTATGAAAAAAGTTTAAAACCTAATCGTTCTAATGTTGCTATTTATTATGAGTATGCACTTACAGCTCAAGAGAAAAGAGATATATATACAAGGCAACAACAGGGTGTTCAACAGATGGATGTTGAACCATCTTCTTCATCGACTACATCATCATCTTCAAATAATTCTTCATCTTCTGACATGATTGAAGATTAATCAAAACATTATAATTTTGACTCATAAAAAAGGTCCCAAAAAACGGGACCTTTTTTTATTTGGTTTTGGTTTTCGATAAATCACTTCTTCTTTTTTTATGGTAACTAATTGCAAAGTGATGTGCATAGTCGCGTAAGGCAATCAAAAGTTGTCCAATTTTGGTATGAATATCTAATTTTTTGCCGTCAGGAAAGAGCGGAGTAAAAAGCGTTTCTTCTCGTTTTGCCAAACTTACAATGTTCCCTTGTGGAACTATTTTTTTTGCTGCGCTGTATTGGCCTTTTCCACCATCAATTACAATTAAATCAGGAATATCTTTTGGGTCTTTGTAGCGACGTGCAATAATCTCTTGCAATGCCGCATAATCATTTTGTTGATCAAGTGTTTTAATTTTAAAGCGACGAAATGCATTTTTATCAGGAACACCGTCAGTAAAGCGCACGCATGAACCAACCATTGCCTGACTTTGGAAATGTGAAATGTCAAAACAATCGATAGTTCGAATTATTTTATCTGTCGTAACAAATTGTTTTAATTCACGGTTAATTTCTTGCGTGGTATGGGTGGTATCTATTGGGGTTATTTTAATGAACCAATCAGTTTTAAATTTTGATTCGGTAAACTTAGTTCGAATCGTTTCAAAAATAACATCCAAGTTTTTCAGATAGCTGTGCAAATGCTGTGCTTTTTCAAACTCTAGATTGGCGGTGTACTCTTTTATTTTTTCTTTAATGCTTTTTAAACACTGGCGATGTTTATTTTTTAATGTATTGATTGCAAGTTCCATACGGAAAAAATAATCATCTTTGCTAAAGCTTGTAAGGCAGTTTCCGGCACAGATTCCCAAATGATAATCCAAACAACCATTGCTTATTTTTTTATTGCACAGAGTTAAACGAAAGGTGCGCACTAAAAATGCATGGACACCACGCGCATGACTTTTGTGCAAAAAAGGACCGAAGTATTGGCCTTTTTGTTTTTTATTACGGACAATTTTTATTTGTGGAATTATATCTTTAGGGATCATAATATACACAAAGGGCTGGCCACTTTTGAGTAAAACATTATATTTCGGTTGATGTTCTTTGATTAATTGAGCTTCAAGTAAAAGGGCTTCAGTATCATTTTTTGTACTGATAGAGTCTACGCTTGCATGGCCTTCAATGAGCGACGCTATCTTCCAATCCTTTTTTTGATTATGGAAATAGGAGTTTATCCGCTTTTTAAGCGAGATGGCTTTACCGATATATATGACTGTATTTGACTGGTCCTTAAAGAAATAAACCCCTGGACTATCAGGGAATGATTTGACCATTTTTCCTCCCATGTGCTTACCTTATTAATTTTAACATTGAAATGGGGTTATAACAAGGAAGGACAAGTAGCAATATGAGGGTTTAGTTGGGGATATTGAGAGCCACTTGTCATAGAGTTAAATATTCTTTGTAATGATTCTGGGCAACAATATTAATTGAGATGCTTTTTTAGAGATTAATTTTTCCATAAAAACGTAAGGTGGCTTGTCGATGAATAAAATTCTAGTTTATCTGATGGTTGTTGTAACTAGTTATTTGGGAATGCATGCAAGCTGTGGGCGTAATATTAATTATCGAGCCATACAAAAAAGAGCGATAAGGGGATACACCGTATTTGATTTTGGACGCGGTGCTATAGAGTGGAAAGAAATCGCCACGAGGCATAATAAAGGTTATTTAATTGAAGCTATAAGTAGACATCAGCAGATTCTATCTGATCATGCATCTAAAAAAAAGAAGAAATTTGCTGTACTTGCGCCATTGTTTATTTTTTTAAAAGGGCGTGAAGAAGTAAGCTCTGATTCGGCATATTTATTTTGTGGTGATCTCACCAATAATTTTAATACTAAGGCAAAAACTGCAATTGCAGAAGGAAATTTTGTAGTGCTCGTTCGGTTTGGTGATATACTTATAGCCGGCACACAAGATGATCACGGTGAGTTTTATAAACAATACGTCAATGATAGTGAACAGTTGCGTGTGCAAAAAGAACAGGCACCAGCACTCATACAACAAGATAGGGAAACTTTTACGCCTGTTAGAAGAAAAAGAAAAGCATCTACAGAATTACAAAAAGAAATGCTTACTCCTGTTGAAAGAGTAGGAGAAAAAGGGGTAGTGACATGACGAATAAAAGAGTAATTGGGTTAGCCCTAAGTTGTAATATCTCTACCGATAATTATGAATATTAATTCTAATGGAAAAGTTTAAATTTGACTTTAATTATATTTTTGGTATTATTTATAGTAATAAGACATATTTTATTACTATAAATAGCAGGAATTATTAATATGAAGAAAGTTTCTTTATTTTCACTGGTGGCAGCAGTTGCACTACCTCTGCTGAGTTCTGTTGTTTTGCAAGCAAGGCAACCAAAAGTTGGGCAACAAGCACCAAGTTTTATTCTTAAGGATGATACGGGTACAAAACGTATTTTATCTGAAATGCGTGGTCAAAAAGTAGCTCTTTATTTTTATCCTATGGATAGCAGCCCGAATTGTACTAAGCAAGCATGCAGCATTCGTAATGGATTTGCAGAATTAGAAGAAGCCGGCGTTACGGTATTTGGTATTAATTCGAGTTCTGTTAAGGAACATAAAAAATTCAAGGACAAACACAATTTACCTTTTGCGCTTTTAAGTGACGCTAAAAATAAAATTGCAAAATTATATGGTGCAAATGGGTGGTTTGGATTCCCTTTACGTATTACTTTTTTGATTGACGAAACAGGTAAGATTGTAAAAATCAATAAAGATATTAATGTTGCATCTCATGATATTCAAATTTTAAAAGGATTTGGGTTAGACGCCAAAACTAAATAAATATTTTAGTATCAGTTAAAAAAAGATTCTCTCGTTTTTATGCGAGAGGATCTTTTTTTAAAACTAATTTATGAGTCTGACGGTATTCTCAAATGATATCCATCATGAGCCCCTGAAGGGATCATATTGGGGTTGAAATATATTTTTTCTTTTGTTTCGAGGAATTTGTCTTCTAGCCGCATCTTTACGTCGGCATCACCTTGAGCAAAATAAATCAGGTCGTTTACCTTTTGGTTAAAGCGTGGAGTTTGACCAGCACCTTCTTGATTTTTAAATAAAGCATAGACGGTATCAAGAATTAGTTGTGCGTTTTCTTTACCATCGGCTGCATAGATAACAATACGAGGGACCACCTGTCCATAATTATCAGTCAGATCAATATTGAGAACACTGCATTTCATGTGTCCTATAGCATTTTGTAATTGTGAATTTTTCTTTATAGTTTCAAATAATTTCATGATAGTATTGGGTAAATCTTTCCATTTTGGCATAAGATGAATTTTATATTGGCTTA
>JABSSP010000099.1 GCA_013213985.1 Candidatus Babelota bacterium
ATTATTGCTGCAACCAATAGGGCAGACGTCTTGGATAAGGCACTTTTAAGACCAGGTCGCTTTGACCGACGAGTACATGTTCCTTACCCAGATCTCAAAAGCAGAGAAATGATTTTGAACCTCCACTCTAAAGGAGTAAAAATTGATCCTTCTGTTGATATGAAAAACGTGGCGCGCGGAACAACGGGCTTTACGGGTGCTGATTTGGCTAATTTGATTAACGAAGCAGCCTTACATGCAACCAAAAGTGACCGTGAAGCCGTTATGAAGGAAGATTTTGAAGAAGCTCGCGATAAAATCATGGTTGGGAAAGAATCGAAAACTAAGGTATTATCAGAGTATGAGCGTAAGGTGATAGCCTATCATGAGGCTGGCCATGCATTGGTTCGTCTTATGATATCTGAACATACTGATCCATTACACAAGGTGACCATTGTCCCTCGGGGAACTTCTCTCGGAGTCACTTGGTGTTTACCGGAACGTGAAAAATATATAGAGAATAAAGAAGAAATGGAAGCATTTCTGGCTACAGCTTGTGGTGGGCGCGCAGCCGAAGAATTGGTATTTAATTCGATCATGACCGGTGCGTACAGTGACTTTACTAAGGCAACTCAAGTTGCGCGTAGGATGGTATGCTCTTACGGTATGCACCCAGAAGTTGGTACAGTCGTTTATGAGCAGCAACCAGGTTCGTTCGCCTATTCCCAACAAACTGCTGCTGATATAGATGCGGCGGTAAAATCGGTGGTTGACAAGGGATGTGCAAAAGCACGCCGATTATCGAAGAAAATCGAGATAAATTGAACAAATTGGCTGAGGCACTGCTCGATAGAGAATCACTTTATGCAGCAGAAGTGTATGAACTGCTTGGGATTGAGCCAAGAGGAGACCTCTCTTTTTAAAGCTTATATTTGTAAAAAACGCGTGTTTTGATAGAATAGAATATGAAGAATTAACTGTTTGCTTCGATTGAAAGGATTTGCATCTATGGCAAGAATATGTGAAGTGTGCGGGAAGGGTCCACGGGTTGCAAACCTGGTAAGTCACGCAAAGAACAAAACAAAAAGATGGCTTTACTCCAACGTTCACAAAATGCGTTTTACTTTGGCTAACGATACATCAGGTAAAGTAAAGCAGGCTAAAGTGTGCACAAAATGTGTTAAAGCTGGCAAAGTAAGAAAAGTATTATAAAAAATTGTAATTTATGGATAACCGAGGTTTTTGATGGCTAATAGTAAGCAAGCAAAAAAAAGAGCTAAGCAAGCGATTAAACGGCATCTTAAGAACATTCATCGAAAATCTGCAATTAAAACTGCAGTAAAAAGAGTGATGGATGCTATCCAAGAAAAAGACGCAAGTCGTGCTCAAGAATTATTTAAAGATGCAGAAGCTAAGATTGCTCGCGCAAAAGGCAAGCGTGTATTGCATGCTAATACTGCAGCAAGAAGGATTAGTCGTTTGGCTAAGCGTGTAGCTGAAGTGAATAAATCTGCTTAATTATATTTATTAAGTAGTTGCTCAAGCATAAAAAATAATGGGACCGTTTTTTCGGTCCCGTTTTTTTTATGTATTTTTTTTTCTAAAACGACCCTTGGTTGGCGCCATCTGATGGATGATTTTCATCGTTATCATTGAGCTGCTTTTTCTTTTCAGATTCTTCCAACTCGTCTAATTTTGCTTTAATTGCAAGAGTGATGCGTACGCAGTGACCATGAAAATTACTGCTATTTTCTTTCATTTTTGGCCACGCATACTGCACTACTTTTACTAGATCGGTTTCTGGATCTTTAGCAAAAATTGTTTTTTCAAATAGAGGGGACAAGAGCGTACCAGCTATTAGGGTAATGCATCTTTCAAGTGCTCTTGCATTTGTTTGGTGTGTTGTGCAGAGTCCTGTTAACAAACATGCTAAGATAATTTTTTGTACCTTTTTTTTCATGGGCTTCCTTGTACTACGATGTAAAAGTAATATTACGAGCAAATAATAATATAGTATGAATCTTTTTTCAAAAAAGATAAGGAGACATATAATATTTTTATGTTATTTGTTCTTTGAGTGGATGTATTTCATTGCACATTTTAGTAAGTTGCTCTAAAGAGATGTGCGTATATATTTCAGTGCTTGAAAGTGTTTTATGTCCTAAAAGTTCTTGTACGATTCGTAGATCAGCTCCACGATTGAGCATGTGTGTTGCAAATGAATGTCTGATGGTGTGAGGAGTGATGTGGCGATCTATTTTTAAAAAGGAACGAAACATTTCAAAAATACGTTGTATGGATCGTGATGTAATCTTGGTATTACGATGATTGAGAAATAATTTTTCATCAATATTTTTTTGTTGAGGTCGTTCTTTTTCTAAGTATTCTTTTATTTTTTCTTGAGCTTTTTTTCCAAACAATACGATTCGCTCTTTTCTTCCTTTCCCAAATATTCGTATGGTTTTGTTTTTCAGATCAATATCATTGAGAGAAATATTTACAAGCTCTGAACATCGAACACCCGTTGCATAGATAGTTTCGAAAATAGCTTTATC